>JAVLBJ010000067.1:0-12146 GCA_031581455.1 Psychroflexus sp.
TTTTTTGCCTTGATTAAGACAATTATAATTCAATTTCTTTTTATCTCATTTGATATAAGTTAAGCTTAAGATTGATACATTAAAATTAAGTGTACTCGTAGTGCATTATGATAAATTGTAAAGCAAAATCTATCAATTCGAGTGGTTTTTTGATGCGAAAGCAAAAAAAATTGTATTGAAAATAAGGTTTTGGATCAAAGACCATGTTCTCGATATAAATTTCTTGCAGAAATTCACTCGAACTGATTTGTTTGATAATGCACTACGAGTTATGTGACTAAGTTATCATATTTTTTCTGGTGATTATTAGCTTTAATTAAAACGCTTATTTTTCCTAAATTCGCAAAAACTTTGCCTTATGGATGAATTTTGGATCTACTTAAAGCTGGGATTGACGCATGTTTTAGATGCAAATGCCTACGATCATGTGCTATATCTTATCGCTTTAGTAGCATCGTATACATTCTTTCAATGGAAACGTGTAATTTGGTTAGTGACTATTTTTACCATAGGTCATACTTTATCTTTGGTTTTAGCGGGCTATGATCTCTTTCAGGTCAACATGGAATGGGTAGAATTTCTTATTCCGCTCAGTATAATTATTGCAGCCATCTATAATTTAAGCATTGCAGGCAGAAGATATCAGAATCAGCGAAAGGTAGTCTTATATGTCATCACCTTATTTTTTGGTCTGGTGCACGGCTTTGGGTTTTCTTCTTATTTTCAAATGCTGGCGGCTAAGAAAGATCAAATTTTACTAATGTTAGTCGAATTTGCTCTGGGCATTGAAATCGCTCAGATCATTGTTGTACTCACAGTATTACTCATCAGCTTTATAGGGCGAAGGGTCTTTACTGTATCGCGTAGAGATTTTATTCTGGTAACATCAAGTTTAGTCATTGGTTTAGCAATACCTATTTTGCTTGAAAAGTGGTTTTTTTGATAAATTTGGTTACTTTATTTAATCTATATTGATTTTCTATCATTTCATTAACGAATCAGTAAGAATAGAATATTTATATTCGCTTCGATGAATCGGCAACGTCAACTTAAATTCGATCAAGCCTATTTGCGGATTGCCCGTGAATGGGGTAAACTTTCGCGTTGTAAACGCAAACAAGTAGGGGCGATTATCGTTAAAGACCGGATGATCATTTCTGATGGGTTTAATGGGACGCCCAGCGGATTTGAAAATGATTGTGAAGATGATACAGGTGATACCAAATGGTATGTGCTGCATGCAGAAGCTAATGCGATTACTAAAGTAGCTTCATCTACGCACTCTTGTAACGGAGCTACGCTTTACATTACATTATCACCCTGTAGAGAGTGCAGTAAGTTAATCCACCAGGCCGGCATTGTACGTGTGGTCTATCAAAAAGCTTATAAAGATTCATCAGGTATAGATTTTTTAGAGAGAGCAGGAATAGATGTAGAACATTTGGAAGATTTAAAACATGAAGATTAAAGCAGTATATATACCACTTTTATTAGGCGTAGCCGCCGCAATTGGCGTATTTGTTGGCGCTCAACTCAGCAATTCACCCACCGGATTTGGTCAGTTTAATCAAAACAGGCAAAAAATCAGTCGGTTGATCAACTATATTGAAAATGACTATGTAGATGATGTTAATACAGACAGCATAGTTGATTTAACCGTGACTAACATTCTAGATAATCTTGATCCGCATTCTACTTATATACCAAAAAATCAATATCAATCTGTCCAGCAAAACATGAATGGTAAGTTTGTAGGAATTGGGGTTAGCTTTTTTATGATCAATGATACCATTAATGTGATACGAACTATTCCGGGCGGACCAGCAGAGAAGAATGGTATTAAAGCCGGCGACCAAATCTTATATGCTAACGAGCAGCCATTGTTTGGTGAAACCGCCACCAATAATGATGTGACTAAAATATTGAAAGGTAAAAAAGGTACTCGCGTAGAATTGACCATAAAAAGTCCTAATGAGGATCAGCCCAAAAAAATCAAACTCAAAAGAGATGAAGTGCCGCTTATTTCAGTAGATGCAGGTTTTAAAATTGATCAAGACTTAGGCTATATTAAGGTTAATAGATTTGCCAAATCAACTTATGTTGAGTTTAATAATAAGCTTAAAACTTTGGTCAATCAAAATATAAGTGGTTTAATTATTGATCTACGGGATAATGGCGGTGGATTTTTAGATCAGGCGATAGATATATGTGACGAATTACTACCTGATGATCAGCCTATTCTAATCACAAAATCAAGAAATGGCGATTTAGATACAACGCTGGCCGGTAATAGCGGTATGTTTCAGAAGAAACCTATTTACATTCTCATCAATAGAAGAACCGCATCTGCCAGTGAGATCGTTGCCGGAGCCATACAGGATAATGATAGAGGTACTATTGTGGGTCGGCGTTCTTTTGGTAAAGGTCTCGTACAACGCGAAATGAAATTAGGTGACGGTAGCGCGGTAAGACTAACCATTGCCAGATATTACACACCTACCGGACGTTCTATTCAGCGGCCATATAATCTGGGTGAAGAAAATTACTATAACCAATATGCCAGGAGAGAACAAACCGGTGAGCTGGTAGCTGAAGATAGTATCCCGATTAACGACAGTTTGCGGTATACAACTCCTGATGGCGATACCGTTTATGGCGGCGGCGGTATTGTGCCAGATATTTTTATACCTCAGGATACCCTTAGCTTACGCCGAGAAGTCGACTTTATGTACAAGGGCGGCGTGATGAGTAGATTTATCTTTGATAAACTGAATGAAAAACGTAGCTATTATCAGAGCTTAACGGCAGATGATATCATGAATAAAAACATTTTTTCTGATACATTGATTAGTGATTTCACAGAATATCTTGAGGAGAATAATTTTGATTACGACTTTAAGCCTGTAAGCAATCAACTGGAAAATGCTTTAAAAGCTACTTTAGCAGAGCAACTTATCAATAAAGACGTAGCCACACAAATCAAATTGCGTAATGATCAAATGATTTTAAAAGTCATAGAAAATTTCAAAAACCGATAAGTAGATAAACTTAGCCGGCTCGTTGATCATACTTATCTTTAAGCTTTTTAGACTGAAGTAAAATCAGAAGTAAAACACCCGTGCAAATACAGGCGCCAAAGCCTATGATTGCAAACTGATTTCCTTTTGAAAACAGGTTCTCATAATCTATAATCGTTAAACAATAAATCATTAGTCCTACGGCAGCGAGCAGCAAAAAATAAATTAAATACTTCATGATAAAGTTTTAAAAAGGCTGTGAACATTTGTAGCAAATAATTTAACAGCAATGGCTAACAAAATTACACCAAATATTTTTCTAACCACAACGATACCTTGTTGTCCTAAAACTTTTTCAATTTTTTTAGAAGATTTTAAAACACCATAAACCACTAAAATATTAAGAATAATAGCAATGATTATATTGATGATGTAAAACTCAGACCTTAAGGAAAGCAAAGTTGTAAGTGTTCCGGCACCGGCGATGAGCGGAAATGCCAGCGGAACTATAGCAGCTGTTTGCGGGGCGTCATCTTTATAGAGCTGAATACCTAATATCATTTCGATCGCAATAAAGAAAATGATAAATGATCCTGCTACTGCAAATGAGTTAACATCAATCCCTATAAGCGAGAGTAAAGTTTTTCCAACAAATAAAAATAAAATCATAAGAAGCAGTGAAGCCATAGAGGCTTTTTCGCTCTGAATATGACCTACCTTTTGACGTAAATTAACAATGACTGGAATGTTGCCAATGATGTCTATCACAGCAAATAATATTAAACCAGCCGTAAATATTTCTTTAAAATCTATATGCATTATTTTTTAAAATTTTTGCAAAAGTAGCCTGAATTATAGAATTTTATATCGCTAAAAAACCTGTTTTTATAAAATTGTTTAAAAATTAACAAATTAGCATCAATTATCTGTATTTCAATTAATTATAATTTGATATTTTTGCCACATGATCAAAATAGACGATACTTTAGTAGCCGATGATATTGTACAGAAAGACTTTGTCTGTAACCTAAGCGCTTGCAAAGGTGCCTGCTGCGTTAAAGGCGATGCCGGCGCACCCGTTGAAGAGAGTGAAATCTACACCTTAGAAGCTATATATGACAACGTAAAACCTTATTTAAGAGATGAAGGCATCAAGGCGATAGAAGAGCAGGGCATTACGGTTAGGTCTTCTTTTGATGAACCGGAAACACCGCTCGTAAACGGTGAAGAATGTGCTTATGTTACCTTCGCTGAAGACGGGACAGCTTTATGTGGTATAGAAAAAGCTTACCGTGATGGCAAAGTAGATTTTAAAAAACCCGTTTCCTGTGAATTGTACCCTGTAAGAACCAAAAAATTAACTACGGTTACGGCACTTAATTATGACCGTTGGGATATTTGCGACCCGGCTTGCCAATTAGGTTCAGAATTGCAGACACCTATTTATAAATTTACTAAAAATGCTTTAGAGCGAAAATTTGGTCAAAAATGGTATCAAAAGCTCGAAAGTGCAGCAGATGAGCTCCAAAAAACAAGCAAAAAATAACGCAAAAAGTTCGCCTTTTTATCTTTGTTTGTAAATTAATTTTTAAAGTTGATTTTACAAGCCAATTGATTTTTTTGAGACCTTAAATCTCATTGACGTAAATGCCCGCCTTGAAGGGAATAACTATGACTTTGTAAATTTAACTTACTTATAATCAATTACTTAATAAAGCCTTATTAATCAACAAGATAACCGATTGTTAAAAACTTGTTGAAAACAATATCTGCCAGGGAGTAGATTTATGCGGGTTTATTTCACATATTTGTTTGTCCTGATATTATCACATAAAACTTTAAAAACCAAGATAAAATGACGAAAGAAGAACCTATTTTAAAAGAAAACAAAGACAGATTCGTAGTTTTTCCTATTCAACATCATGATTTGTGGGAATGGTACAAAAAACAAGAAGCCAGCTTTTGGACAGCTGAAGAAATCGACTTACACCAAGACCCTATACATTGGAGAGAAAAACTCAATGATGATGAACGCTACTTTATCAAACATATTTTAGCGTTTTTTGCCGCATCTGATGGTATTGTAAACGAAAATCTCGCTGAAAATTTTGTGAATGAAGTACAATATACAGAAGCAAAGTTTTTCTATGGTTTCCAAATTATGATGGAAAATATCCATTCTGAAACCTACTCATTATTAATCGACACCTACGTTGATGACGAAAAAGAAAAAAACAAACTTTTTAAAGCTATTGAAAACTTTCCGGCTATTAAGAAAAAAGCAGATTGGGCGTTAAAGTGGATTGAAAGCCCAAGTTTTGCAGAACGATTAATCGCCTTTGCTGCTGTAGAAGGTATTTTCTTTTCGGGTGCATTTTGTTCTATCTTTTGGTTAAAAAAACGGGGACTCATGCCTGGCCTTACTTTTTCAAATGAATTAATCTCTAGAGACGAAGGTCTTCATTGTGATTATGCGGTTCATTTACATAATAACCATATGGTCAATAAAGTACCTCAAGAACGCATTAAGGAAATCATTATTGATGCATTGAATATTGAGCGTGAATTTATAACAGAATCACTGCCGGTAAATTTAATAGGTATGAACTCAAAATTAATGACGCAATATTTAGAATTTGTGGCAGATAGATTGTTAATGGAATTAGGCTGTGAAAAAGAATATGGTTCGACCAATCCATTTGACTTTATGGATATGATTAACCTTCAGGGAAAAACTAATTTCTTTGAAAAAAGGGTAGGCGAGTACCAGAAAGCCGGCGTTATGAATGAAGAGAAAGAAAAAGACAAGAGCATCAGTTTTGATGAAGATTTTTAAAGTTGAGTGAGCTGTTGATTTTGAAACAATAGCGTATACAAAATCAACAGCAACTAGAGCTTAGACAGCATCAGTAAAATAATATATAAAATTAAAGAATATGTACGTAATAAAAAGGAACGGTAGTAAAGAACCGGTGATGTTTGATAAAATTACAGCCCGAATCAGAAAGCTTTGCTATGGCTTAAACGAGCTGGTAGAACCTACAAAAGTAGCCATGCGGGTTATAGAAGGATTATATGATGGTGTAACCACAAGTGAGCTAGATAACCTAGCGGCTGAAATTGCGGCAACGATGACCGTATCTCATCCTGATTATGCCCACCTCGCAGCAAGAATATCAGTTTCAAACCTACATAAAAACACTAAAAAGAATTTTAGTGATGTTATGACAGATTTGTATGAATATGTCAATCCAAGAACTAACAAGAAGTCACCACTTATTTCTGATGAAGTTTTTAAAGTTATTCAGGAGAATAAGGAAACCTTAGATTCCCATATCATATATTCTAGAGATTTTAATTATGACTATTTCGGGTTTAAGACCCTGGAACGTTCCTATTTATTAAAATTAGACGGTGAGATTGCTGAGCGACCTCAACATATGCTTATGCGTGTGTCCATTGGTATTCATATCGATGACCTTGAGTCTGCCTTAGAAACCTATGAGCTGATGTCTAAAAAGTATTTTACCCATGCAACACCTACATTGTTTAATTCCGGGACGCCTAAACCACAAATGTCATCTTGTTTCTTACTTACCATGCAGGAAGACAGTATTGATGGTATTTACAATACTTTAAAGCAAACAGCTAAAATTTCTCAGTCAGCTGGTGGTATAGGATTGTCAGGCCATAATATAAGAGCTACAGGCTCTTACATAGCCGGTACAAACGGCACATCTAATGGTATCGTCCCTATGATGCGTGTCTTTAATGATACAGCACGTTATGTAGATCAGGGCGGTGGTAAAAGAAAAGGGTCCTTTGCTATGTATCTGGAGCCATGGCATGCGGATGTATTTAGCTTCCTTGATTTGAAAAAGAATCATGGTGCTGAAGAATTACGAGCAAGAGATCTATTTTACGCTATGTGGATACCCGATTTATTCATGAAACGCGTAGAAAACGATGCCGAGTGGACGCTGATGTGTCCTAACGAATGTCCTGATTTATATAACTGCTATGGTGATGAGTTTGAAAAACTCTATGAAGAGTATGAAAAAGCAGGCAAAGGAAGAAAGACTATCAGGGCAAGAGAACTTTGGGAGAAAATTGTAGAATCTCAAATTGAAACCGGAACACCATACATGCTTTACAAAGATGCTGCTAATCGTAAATCCAATCAAAAGAATTTAGGAACAATTAGATCTTCTAACCTCTGTACAGAAATTTTAGAATATACCAGTCCTGATGAGGTAGCTGTATGTAACCTGGCTTCTATAGCGTTACCTAAGTTTGTAAAAGATGGTGAATTTGATCACAAAGAGCTATTTAAGATTACTAAAAGAGTTATCAAAAATCTGAACAAGGTCATCGACCGCAATTATTACCCGGTTAAAGAAGCTGAAAATTCTAATATGCGCCATCGACCTGTTGGCTTAGGTGTTCAGGGATTAGCAGATGCTTTTATAATGATGCGTCTACCTTTTACCTCTGACGAGGCTAAAAAATTAAATCAGGAAATTTTTGAAACCCTTTATTATGCGGCTGTTACCGCTTCTATGGAATTGGCCAAAAAAGAAGGTACTTATTCATCTTATGAAGGCTCACCTATTAGCGAAGGTAAATTTCAGTATAATCTTTGGGGACTTAATGAAGAGGATTTAAGCGGTAGATGGGATTGGAAAAAACTCCGTAAGAGCGTAAAAGCAAACGGCGTTAGAAATTCCTTATTATTAGCTCCAATGCCTACGGCGTCTACCTCTCAGATTTTAGGCAATAATGAAGCTTTCGAGCCTTATACTTCTAATATTTATACCAGACGTGTATTATCTGGTGAATTTATTGTTGTGAATAAGCATCTATTAAAAGACCTAGTGAGTTTAGGGCTTTGGAACGACGATGTGAAGAACGAAATCATGCGCGCTAACGGATCTATTCAAGATATCGATGAAATCCCTCAAGATATCAAAGAATTATATAAAACTGTTTGGGAGCTATCTATGAAAGATATTATAGACATGTCTAGACAACGTGGTTATTTTATAGATCAGTCGCAATCGCTTAACCTTTTTATGGAAGGGGCTACTTTCGCCAAGTTAACCTCTATGCATTTTTATGCTTGGAAAAGCGGCCTGAAAACTGGTATGTACTATCTACGTACCAAGTCGGCTGTAGATGCGATCAAGTTTACTTTGAACAATGACAAAAAGAAACAGCCTAAGCAAGAACAAGAAGTAGACGTAAAATCAACACAGCCTAAACAGCCTAAACAACAACCAGTGTCGCCGGATACTTCCATGAGTAAAGAAGAGATGCAAGCACTGATTAAACAATCAAAAGAAGCATCAGATGATGACGATTGTTTAATGTGCGGTTCTTAATTATTCATACATTTTTCATCAATAAAAAGATAATAGCATTTCTGTGGTCTGTAAAGCTCGTCTTATTAAAGGCGAGCTTTTTTTTAATTAATACTACAACTTCTTTTTGTAAACTAATTCATCAGTATTAGATAAGAATTTAAGATTATCCCGGAAATATCAATTATAATAGGTGTTTTGGCTTAGGGGTTTTTGATCTTAAAATCAAATAATTAAATTAAGATAAATAATCCTCATAAAATATATATATCCGGCAGTTAGATAGTTAAGTTTTTATCTTATTTTGTGTCCAGCATTTATAATCAATATATTTATACATCGATTTGATAATTTTATGGATATTGATCAACCCATTAGATTAAGGCCAAGATTTGAACATAAAACAAATTTGAGCAAAGCGCGATTACACGATCGACTGACCGATTTAAAAAAAACGCATCAAGATTTACGCTTTAAGCAAAGTGATGATCATATTTGGATTCATTTGCCCAAAGATCAGGAAAAAATTTTTACGCCTCATTTGCATTTAGAAATTTTAGAAGACCCTGACCATCAAACAAGAATTAAAGGCTTATACAGTCCTAATAGCGTGTATTGGACCTTATTCATGTTTTTGCATTTTATACTGGCCACAGCCTTTATAGCTTTGATGATTATAGCTTATTCCAAATCTGTTTTAAACGATTCTATTAAACTCTATATCTTTTTGATGATAGGTGTAGTGTTGATATGGATCAGCTTATATGTCTTTGCCCGTATCAATAGGAGGAAAGGACTACCTCAAGCCAAAAGTTTAGAAGAGTTATTTAAGCAATGGGTTGATGAAAAGCAAGCTATTTCGTAATAATTACACTTTAAAAACCTTGGCTACGCTATGTTTGCCACTTAGTGCGTTTATCTTAACAGCACAGCAATGGTATTGTTGCGATATTTAGTAGTCAGTATTAAAATTTACCCAACTCAAACGTTATAGTTTGCTGTATCAACAAAAAGTTATGCTTTGCTTATCAATATGTAAACATAACTTATTATTTTTATGCTATATTAATTAAATTATATAGTCAATTAACTAATAAAAATTATATTATGAAAACTAATTTACAACTAAATTTTAGGAGAATTACTGCCCCTTTTTTACTACTGATATTTAGCACCTACGGTCTTACCGCTCAAATTACCTATAATGGTAATGGCAACACAGGTTTTGGTGGAGCTGTTGGTGATGGCAGTTTCTCAATAAATGATAATGGTACTGCAATAACCGTTACTTTTACAAGAGGTGGTGGAAACTTTAGTGATAATATGGTCATGTATATTGATAATGGTTCTGCAGGTCGAACTGTTATAGACGGAAATGTTAATGACGCTAATGACCCCAACAGAAGAGCTATATCGAATGTGGGTTCAGGAAATATTACCTTTCCTGCAGGTTTTGAAGCAACTCATGCCGTTGCCATTAATACTGGATTTGGTGGTTTATGGACCATACCAGCTACTGGGTCGGTAGTTGACGAAGGTTTGGGTTATGTTGATGGAGTAGGCACACCACCAGATGATTCGTTTACAACTTTTGATTTCGTTTTCGATTGGTCTGAAATAGGTTTAACTTCAACCGATAATTTTTCTTTTGTGGTTACTTATGGTAATCCTAATGATAGCGGTAATACCATTATGTTTTCTTCCAATGAAGCTTTTGGAGGCGGTGTAACCGGAGGGAACCCCGGTAGCGGCGCCTTTGGTTACACAACATACTTTGATTACCCAAGCGGAGACATCGGTGGAAAAGCAATAACAGCTCAGGCAGGCGACTGGTCAGTTGCCTCTACCTGGACTAACGGTAACGTTCCATTAGTAGGTGATAATGTGGAGATTGATCATGATGTAACTTTAGATCAAGACGCCACAGTGACTTCAGTTAAAATAAGTTCTGATAATACCTTAACATCTGAGGCAAGTCAGGGAAGATCTCTTACCATCGAAGACGGCGGTAGCTTTACCAATAACGGCACTTTTACGGACAATGATGGAACAGTTTCTTTCTCTGGTGGTGCTACCATATCTGGAACAACGACTTTTAATAACGTAGATATTGCCGGAGGTGTAAATTTTGGAACAGCATCTACAATAAGCGGTACATTAACAGTTAACGCCGGTGGCTTTGCTAATACCAATGCACCTATTTATGGAAACAGCTCTACACTAGTTTTTGCAACATCAGGTTCATATACTATTGACAACAACACGACACTGTGGACGACAGGTAGTGCCCTTGGACAAGGAGTTCCAAACAATGTTCAGGTATCAACGACAAACCCCTTAAATATTTTTGAAGCCAGAGATGTGACGGGTAATCTTACAATCGATTCTGATGTTGAAGTGGTGCAAGGCAATAATCTGTTTACAATACAAGGTAATTTTGAGAATTCTGGAACTTACTCATTTGTGAGTGATGGCGCTCAACGACTAATTGTTGAGGGAAATTTCATCAATAATAACGCAGCATCTTTTGATCTGTCAAATGCTGTTGGTGGTGATTTAGAAGTACTTGGAGATTTTACAGATAATGGAAGCTTTACAGCCAATGGTCGCGCAGTCTTCTTTACAGGATCGAATTCTCAAACGGTGACTTCAGCTACTGATCCCTTAACTATTGATTTTTTAATTATCAACAAATCCTCTATTAAGGTAGAAATGCTTCAAAATCTGGATTTACCAAATGATCTAGAGTTAACCAATGGTAACCTTGACCTGAATGGAAATACGCTAACTATATCTGGTGATATCAGGCCTAATGATGGTAATGGAACAATAGAAGGAAGCACAGCCGGTTCTACACTAATTTTTGATAATCAATCTACTGCCCGAACATTAGAATCAGGTGATTTAGCAAGTAATACCATTGCTAACCTAACTTTAGATGAATCTGCCGGCGTTTCTGTCAATACAGACCTAATTGTAACGAACACTTTTGATATAAATGCAGGTGATAATAGTATGTCAAGCTCATCTGTACTTGATATCAATAATGCAACATTAGATGTAGCCACTGGCGCAAGTCTTACTTTTGAAAGCGACACCTCTGGCTCTGCTCAACTAGCCGATGCCACCGGAACAACGATAAACGGCAACGTCACCGTAGAACGATTTATCCCTGTTGCTGCAGAAGATACGCGTGCTTTTAGGTTCCTAACTTCTGCGGTTGATTCTACAGATCCTATTTATGACAACTGGCAGGAAAGTGGCAACTCACCGGCCGGTTACGGTACGCATATCACCGGTTCTACTACCGGGGCAAATGGTTTTGATACTAGTGTATCCGGTAATCCATCTATGTTTGAATTTGATAATAACTATACAAATCCAAATGATGCCTGGAGTCCGATAGACAATACAAATAACACAAATCTTAATGCCGGAAAAGCTTACAGACTTTTCATCCGTGGTGATAGAAACTATGATTTAAGTTCAGAACCGGCTGATTCCCCAAATAGTGATGTGAAGCTCCGTGCCACCGGGTCATTAGCCGTAGGATCGCAAACTTTTAGTCTGAATCCAAATCAAGATCTATATAGTTTTGTAGGTAACCCTTATCAGGCCATAGTCAACATGAATACAGTTATGTCTAATACAAATACCTCTAATGTCAATACAAATTTCTATTGGGTTTGGGATCCTAATATGAGTCAAAGAGGAGCTTATGTAGCGGTTGATTTAAGTTCAGGCGCGCTTTCTAATCCTAATAGTATTG
>JAVLBJ010000068.1:0-11605 GCA_031581455.1 Psychroflexus sp.
TTTTTTTGAATCCATAATTTAGCTTAGGTGCTGAGTTATGGATTTTTATTTATATTTACATCTATATCATGAATAATTTTAATAAACTATTAATAAGCATTGTTTTTATGTTAGCTTCATTATTTGGATTCTCTCAGAGAGATAAAGCTTTTACACGTCTTGATGTCGATACATTTAAGGAAAAAATGAATTCAGAAAAATCTAAAGTAATACTTGACGTTAGAACACCACAAGAATTTAAAAAAGGGCACTTAAAAAATGCTAAATTGATAAATTTCTATGATCAAGCATTTAATAGTTGCTTACGAAAATTAGATAAGAAAAAGACCTATTTTGTATATTGTGCTTCAGGAATAAGAAGCAAAAAAGCTGCTAATAAGCTAGCTGAATTAGGTGTGGAAAAAATCTTTGAACTTAAAGGTGGTTATAACGCCTGGCAAACGCGAAATTAAGCTTCACTTGTTTCTTTCTTATTTTCTAACATTTTTATTTGATCTCTGAAATTAGCTGCTTCCATAAAATCTAAATCTTTAGCGGCTTTTTCCATGGCTTTACGTAATTTTTTAATTTCCTGATCTATATCTTTTTTAGAATAGTCTTTTGCTTTTTCTTCAGCAGCCTGCATATTGTTGCTAACCGGCAGCTCGTAATCAACTTTATTTGTCTTTTGCGTAAAGGCTGAATCAAGCGATTTGTTCAGGGCTTTAGGTGTGATATTATGCTTTTTATTATAATCCATTTGTTTACGTCGTCGATAGCGGGTTTCATCAATGGTTTTCTGCATGCTATCTGTTACTTTATCCGCATACAAAATAGCTCGACCTTCCAGATGACGTGCTGCCCTACCTATGGTTTGCGTTAATGTTCTGTTGCTTCTCAAAAAGCCTTCCTTATCTGCGTCTAAGATGGCAACAAGAGAAACTTCAGGTAAGTCTAAGCCTTCTCGCAATAAGTTCACGCCTACTAACACATCAAAAAGTCCTTTTCTTAGATTAGACATGATTTCTACGCGCTCTAGTGTGTCAATATCACTATGGATATATTGACATCTAATATCCACGCGCGTTAAATATTTCGTCAACTCTTCCGCCATTCTTTTGGTCAGTGTCGTTACAAGCGTACGTTGATCTTTTTCAGCTCTGATCTGGATTTCTTCGATAAGATCATCTACCTGATTTTGGCTAGGTCTTACCTCAATTTCCGGATCAAGCAAGCCTGTTGGACGGATAACTTGCTCTATGTAAAAACCTTCTGATTTTTGCAGTTCATAATCGGCCGGAGTAGCACTTACGTAAACTACCTGATTTTGAAGCATTTCAAATTCCTCTAATTTTAATGGTCTGTTATCAAGCGCCGCCGGTAATCTAAAACCATAATCCACCAGATTGACTTTCCTTGATCTATCTCCACCATACATGGCGCCAACCTGTGGAATAGTGACGTGACTCTCATCAACCATCATAAGGTAGTCATCAGGAAAATAATCTAAAAGGCAGAATGGGCGTGTTCCGGGACTTCGACCGTCAAGATATCGGGAGTAATTTTCTATACCGGAGCAGTAACCCAGCTCTTTAATCATTTCCAGATCAAAATTAGTGCGTTCTTCTATACGTTTAGCTTCTATGGGTTTGCTTATTTCTTTAAAGTAATCAACTTGTTTACCCAAGTCTAAGGCTATTTGGTCAATAGCAGAATGCAATCTTTCTGGTGAAGTAACAAAAATATTAGCCGGATAAATATTTAATTTTTCATAGGTTTCAAGCACCTGCTGATTTTCTACATCAAATGCTTCTATGGTCTCTATCTCATCACCAAAGAAATGAATCCTAAAACCATGGTCTGCATAACCCGGGAACACATCTAAAGTATCACCTTTTATACGAAATTTACCTTGTGTTAATTCAGTCTCAGTTCTTGAATATAAACTTTGCACTAGTCTTCTAAGCAGTTGTGTTCTGCCTACATCTTGTCCTTCTTCAATACTGATCACATTCTTTTGAAATTCCGCCGGATTACCAATACCGTACAGACAACTCACCGAAGCAACAACCAGAACGTCTCTCCTACCCGATAATAATGATGATGTGGTGCTAAGTCGAAGTTTCTCTATCTCTTCATTGATCGACAGGTCTTTTTCTATATAAGTTCCACTGGTAGGAATATAAGCTTCCGGTTGATAATAATCATAATAGGACACAAAGTATTCTACTGCGTTATTAGGCAAAAAAGCCTTAAATTCTGAGAACAATTGAGCTGCTAAGGTTTTATTATGTGCAAGTACAAGCGTTGGTCGCTGCACCTTTTCCACGAGTTTTGCCATGGTAAAGGTTTTACCAGAACCTGTTACGCCTAAAAGTGTTTGGTGACCTTCACCTTGCTCAATTCCATTAGCCAATTTTTTTATGGCCTGTGGCTGATCGCCGGTAGGTTCAAAATCTGATACTACTTCAAACTTCATAAATCTATCTTTTCAAGGTCAGATTTCCGGTGATTTTTTGCCCATTGCTAAATACTACCAAAAACCAGTAATCATTAGACGGTAACGCATTCCCGTTTAAATAGCCATTCCATGAAAAATCAAATCCTTTTAGCGTTTTAATCAATTTTCCATAGCGGTCAAATATATCAATTCTCTTAATCTGCTGTTTAACAATTTGACTTTCTACTGGTCGCCAGACATCATTGATACCATCGCCGTTTGGACTAAAAAAGTCTGAAAACTGAAATACTTCAATTTCTTTCGATACAATGCCACAACCATTTTTATCACGAACATAAATAGTGTTTATCGGATCGGTGAGTTGAAAAACATTATCATCTTGAAAACTTGATGTTGAATTAAGCGCGTATTCATAATCACCTGACCCTTCAGCTGTAATGATAACCTGATTGTTACCGGGAACGCCTGTTATTTCAGTTGTAATATCCGGTGATTCAGACACTACAACATCAAATGTGGCAGTAGCTGTACAAATTAACTCCTGATTTCCAATTGTTGATACCTGATCAACTGTTACTGAATAAGATCCCGGCTCATCTACTGTTATAACCGGTGTTGTGGCACCGGTGTTCCAGGTATAAGATATTGAGCTTGAAGCATTAATGCCCGGATTTAACTCAACCTGCTCCTGATTTCCTTCGCATATCAACACATCTTCATCTGGTGGATTTAAATCAGGTGGTGCTAACTTAAAAAACTTAACCGGAACAATACCCGAACAATCGAAATCTGGTTGAACTCTTACATATAAGGTCTTAGGTAATTCCTCTTCAGGAATTTCAATAAAACCTGACATCATTTCATTGATGTTAAAGGCTGCTTCTTCTCTAGAAGGATGTAGACTTAGATCAGATTGATTTTCATTTATAGCGTTGGCTACCTGAGACATGGTTTCCGCAAATCCATAGGATATAGGTGATGTTTCATTTGCCGGGCATACCACGACTTCTACCTGATCAAATGTTTGGCTGGTTACATTAAGTTGAACTTGCTCTACCGTATCACATCCATTAGAATTACTAACTCGAATAAAAATCGCCTGATCTGGAGAAGTGTTTGTAAAGTTCTCTGGATTATCAATAGGGTTTATATTTTGCAAAGCATCAGCTTCTGTTAAAAAATAATCTTCAACAAATAAATTCTGATTTTGATTACTTATTTTTTGATTGATTGAAAGCAAATTAAACACAGCTAACTCATCTGAATTATCATCGCATTGCTGTAAAGTTAAATCATCAAGTGATGCATTTTGTTCAAATTCAATGATGATATTATCTGAAGCAATACAACCTGATGGTAATGTAGCCTCAACTGTGTATGTTCCCTCACCAAAGTTAGAAGTATCAACAAGCAATTCGTTAGTATCCTGTTCTACTAAATTATCATTAAAGTACCACGCTAAATCAGATAAATTATCATCTACTTCTAACAGTACAGATTCATCATTGCATAAGGCGTTATTGCCTATTAAATCCTGACCTAAATCAACCCCAAGGTTAAAACTATTTGCTTCAATAAATACGGCAGAATCGTATCTGTAATTTATATCATCAGCTATTACCAGCTTAATTTCATAGGTAGTTCCAGGAGTCACATCAGCCTGAGCGGTAAGCACTTTAGTTTGACCATTAAAATTGATTGGTGATGATACGTTATTAAATTGATCAAAATATTCCTCATTCAGCGCATCACATCCATTTTGAATTTGAGGACGAACAGTAGTCACCGATACGGGAGTATTTGTCCCTGGGATAACAGCAATATTTTGATAATTGCCACCTACAGGTCTAATTAAAAAACCAAAAACATCTGAAAAGTCACAAGTGGTGGGATTATTTTCACGATATTCTTCTGATGCAAACAAATATCTAAAGCTTAATGTGGTCGCCTGTGGTGTAAACTGAAATGTTATACTGGTAGCATTGGTCGTATTATCAATACCTAAAACATTTTCTAAACTATCATCGCCACCCCAGTTAGGCGCATCGTCATCACTTAAATTATCATTAGGTCCGGGAACATTTGTTAACCTTCCTGTAGACAAAACAATGCCACTTTGTAAAGCAAAGCCACTGCCGCTGCTCTGAAAATAACCATAACTTTTAGTACTTGAAAAATTACCGCCTTCTGCATTGTTAACGCTTACATTCTGAATGCAATCGGTATTATCAGGAAATAAGACATCTTCTATTAACTCCTGCGCTGTATAGTTATTATCATCTACTTGTATAATTTGTGCATTTATCTCAGTTGCAAATCCTATGATTAAAAATATTAATATTTTAATTTTCATGATTGCAAAGGTAATATTTAGAATATATACGAAGTATTTATTGGAAGCAGAATAAGCCTATCAAATAAATTTTAAGAAATAATAAACATATTAGGCTATCATCATCAAGTTATAAATCTTTACATTTAAATCATGAAATTACAAAAGCATCATTGGATTTATATAATTGCAACAATTGTGACTCTTTTTGGCATTGTTACCGGTCAATATTTGTTTATCATCTTAGCTTTTCCATTAGGAATAACAACTTACATAGATAAAAATAAAAACAACGATAAAAACTAAATTATTTTATTATGAGCACACCTGATACTTTAAGCCAGCGTATAGAAGATTTAAGAAAAAACGGCTACAGTACAGATTTTAATTTAGAAGATGAAAAAATATCAAATAATTCAAATTCATTGATTTATCAGGTTGATCAACTTCATATAGATAAAGTTTATAGATTTGAAGGCACATCTAATCCTGATGATAACAGCATACTTTATGCTATCACAGCAGATGACGATGTCAAAGGAGTGCTTGTTGATGGCTTTGGGGTGTCAGGCGGCCAAACCTCAGTAAAACTGACCAGAAAACTTCAACGATAAAGCCGTTAAATTTATACTAAACCCATAAAAAAATATGCTCACACTGATGAACTATTGTATTTTTGTATCAAATTAATAAAAACTATAAATTTTAACTATGGCATATTTAAATTTAGACAAAGCAAAAACAGAACACACGGTAAAAGAGTTAAACATATTATTAGCTGATTATCACTTGTATTACCAAAAACTACGTAATTTTCATTGGAATGTAGAAGGTACAAACTTCTTTGATCTTCATGAACAATTTGAACAAATGTATGACGAGGCTAAAGAAAAAATAGATGAAATTGCAGAACGTATTTTAACACTTCGTTTTACGCCTGACAGTCATCTGGCTACTTATTTAGAAACATCTAACGTTAAAGAATCTCCTAAGGGTTTAAATGATCGTCAAATGGTAGACACATTATTAGAAGATCATGGGACTATTATTCAACAAATGCGTAAAGTTGTCGAGACAGCTGATGCAGCAAATGACGAAGGAACCATTGATTTAGTAGGTGCTTACATTAGAGAATTAGAGAAAACAAGCTGGATGTTAGACGTATGGACGAAGAAAATTAAAAACTAAATGCGTTTACCTTTCATTATTCAAAAATTTGATTCGATTGAATCAATAAGTAATGAATTTAAAACCGCAATTAATGATTGGGCAGATTCTTTTGTAGAGAATCTGCCCAATTTTATTATGGCGGTACTATGTATGCTTATATTTATAGTTGTAGCCAGATTATCAGGCAAGCTACTCTATAAAATATTATCACAAACCAAAGCTCAGGAATCTATTCGTGTCATATCCGTTAAAGTTCTCAAAGTCGTCATTATATTAATCGGTTTTTTTATAGCCTTAGGATTACTCAACCTCAATAAAGTATTAACTACTGTATTAGGCGCGGCCGGTGTGATCAGTTTAGCAATTGGATTAGCCCTACAAGGAACCCTACATAACACTTTTGCCGGATTAATATTAAGTTTTCTACCCAAGATTCAGATAGGCGACTGGATAGAAACGAATGATCATGCCGGAAGAATAATAGATATTAATCTAAGAAGTTTAGTGCTTCAAACCGCAGATCAAAATTATGTGATTATCCCTAATTCTAAAATTGTAGATACCGATTTTAAGAATTACAGCCGAACGCCCAGAGGTAAGATTACCGTTTCTTGCGGTGTGGGTTATGAAAGCGATTTAGAATTTGTAGAAAGAATCACAACTGATGCAATCAAAAATGAATTTCCCCAAAGAGACGGCGAGTCTATCGAGTTTTTTTACACCGGCTTTGGCAATAGTTCAATAGACTATATCATTAGATTTTGGTCTGATGTAAGAGATCAAAAAGATGTTTATTTTGGCACCCATAAAGCAGTTCATGCCATTAAAAAAGCTTATAACGAAAATAACATCAACATACCTTTCCCTATTAGAACACTTGATTTTGGTAAAAACAAGTTTAGAGCTGAAACACTAGATATTAGAAATCATTCAGATTCTAGCGAATGATATTTTTATATAGTCGGACAAGACAGTCTTTATAGCAATATCTTTTACGAAACTTAACAATACTTTACCCTTAACTAGTTCGGTTCTAACTGAACTAAACTTAATTTTGCTTAATCAATTTTTAAAATTTGACAGATAAAGAGAACTTTTTAAACCTTTTAGCTCAAATGCTCGAGCAAGACCATCAATTGTCGCCTTTAGGTGCAAAAATATATGCGTTATTGATAATAGCTGATCAAAAATTTTATACATTTGATGAAATAGTGGCCTTAACCAATGCCAGTAAAAGCTCTGTATCTACCCAGCTTAAGGAGCTATTAGATAGAAATAAGATCGTATTTGAAAATAAAGATGATTCCAGAAAAAGATTTTTTAAAACCAATCAGCATTATGTAAACGATATGCTACAAGCAGAATATCTGGATGCCTCTAACCATGCTGATATTTTAAAGCAACTCACTTATTACAAAAAAGATAATCAAATGGCTAAGATACTTTTAGAGTATTATCAACATTCTCAATGTAATATAGAAGCTACTTTAAAAAAAATCAACCAAATTCAAAAACAAAAAAACGATGAATAAAGTCCTTAAAACAATGGCCTTTCTACTTGTTGTACTGTTATCTGCTTGCCAGAACAAGCAACAACAGCAACAAGAAAGTCCAGCTCCTCAATTGCCGGTCATTCCCGTAGGCACTAAAACGGTGACGACCTATAAATCCTATCCTACCAGTTTACAAGGCATTGTCAGTAGTGAGATACGTGCCAAGGTCAGTGGTTATATCAACGACGTCCTGGTCGATGAAGGGGAACGCGTTGAAAAAGGTCAAACCCTTTTCCGTCTGGAAACACAGGCTTTAAGCAGCGATGCCAGATCGGCGCAAGCTCGCGTGAACTCAGCAAAGATCGAGGTGAACCGCTTAAAACCACTGGTGGAGAAGAACATCGTTAGTCAGGTTCGCTTAGAAACAGCTAAAGCCAATTTAGCCCAGGCAAAAAGCGACTTACAAAGTATTCAGGCAAATATTGATTATGCTACTATAAAAAGTCCGGTGCAGGGAATGGTAGGCGATATCAACTTAAGAACTGGTGCATTAGTAAGTCCAACGGATATGATGCCGCTGACCACAGTAGCTGATATCGATCAGGTCTACGCTGACTTTTCCATCAATGAAAAAGATTACTATAACTTATTGGCGGATACCGATTTAAATAGATCAAACCTCGCTAACAGTTTTCAAAAAGTAGAACTCATACTACCCAACGGAACAACTTATCCTACAAAAGGCCAGATCAGCAGTATTTCAGGTAGAGTGAATCCACAAACCGGCTCGATCAATTTCAGAGCTACCTTTAATAATCCTGATTTAATGCTTAAAGATGGCTCGTCTGGAACAATACGCATTCCGCAGCTTTACAAAAACGCCCTAGTGATTCCGCGTTTATCAACTTTTGAAAGGCAAGGCTATATTTTAGCTTACCAATTTAAAAAGGATAGCGTTATAGAGCGACAAATTAAAACACAAGAAGCAGGTAGATTATATATTGTAAGATCTGGTCTTCAACAAGGTGATACTATTGTTGCTAAAGGTGTCAATAAAATTAAAAACGGTAGTAAAGTTAAACCGGTTGCGGCAAGTTTAGATTCTATTGTTCAATCATTCGATCGTGTTTTTAAATAAGAATTATGCTAAAGAAATTCATTGAACGTCCGGTATTATCCACCGTAGTTTCCACCATTTTGGTCATCCTGGGAATATTAGGCATCACGCAATTACCAGTGACACAGTATCCGGATATAGCTCCGCCCACCGTTAGAGTAACGGCCAGCTTTCCCGGAGCTAACGCCAAGACCATGCTGGAAAGCGTGGTCATCCCTATTGAAGAAGAAATCAATGGTGTAGAAGGTATGACCTACATTACATCTTCTGCTAATAACAGCGGATCCGCAACGATCACGGTCTTTTTTGAGCAAGAATATGATCCTGATATCGCTGCGGTAAACGTTCAGAACAGAGTAGCACGAGCGAATTCCGTTCTCCCTGATGAGGTGGTAAGAAATGGCGTGATCACTGAAAAACAACAAAACTCGGCACTTCTTTATGCAGCGATATTCTCCAGGAACGAGCAATATTCTGATACTTATGTGCAGAATTATCTGAACATCAACGTAAAACCGGAACTACAAAGGATAAATGGCGTGGCCAATGTCCAGGTCTTCGGAAGTAAGGAATACGCAATGCGCGTTTGGATCGATCCTGCCAAGATGGCGAACTATAATTTGAGCTCTGATGAAGTGATCGCCGCGATCAATGAGCAGAGCCAGGAAGCCGCCGCTGGTTCAATGGCACAAAACGCCGGGAAATCCTTTGAATATGTCATTACTTATAAAGGCCGATTAAAAACAGCTGATGAATACGGAGACATCATCATCAAAACCCTGGATAATGATGATCATTTGCGCGTGAGGGATGTGGCAGAAGTAGAATTAGATGCATTTTCCTACACTTCACTTTCAAGAAGTAAAGGATATCCGGGTGTGAATTTTGGAATTTTTCAAACACCGGGTTCCAATGCGCAGGAAATCATTGAACGGATATATGATAAGTTCGATGAACTGGAAAAGGATTTTCCCACAGGCATTGAATACTTGATCAACTACGACACGAACAAATTCCTCACCGCCTCGATCACTAAAGTGCAGGAAACGCTCATCGAAGCCTTTTTATTGGTCTTTGTGGTGGTCTTTCTCTTTTTACAGGATTTTAAATCTACGCTGATCCCGGCCATCGCCGTACCGGTTTCTATCATTGGTACTTTTTTCTTTCTCAACTTGTTCGGTTATTCGATCAATCTATTAACGCTTTTTGCTTTGATACTCGCCATTGGTATCGTCGTAGATGATGCTATTGTGGTGGTAGAAGCGGTCTATGCCAAATTGGAAGCCGGAGCAGAATCTGCTAAGGAAGCATCGGTGAGCGCGATGAGTGAGATCAGCGGTGCGATCGTATCGATAACATTGGTCATGGCCGCCGTCTTCGTACCGATCACGTTCATTCAGGGACCAACGGGTGTTTTCTATGAGCAATTTGGGGTAACGCTGATTGTAGCAATATTGATATCAGCAGTAAACGCACTTACGCTAAGTCCTGCTTTATGCGCACTTTTCTTAAAACCGATAAATTATGATCCGGCTAAGAAAAAGTCGCTTTTAAAAAGATTCTTTATCGCATTCAACACGGGTTATAACTCATTGCGCGATAAGTATGTACATTCCCTAAAATTCCTGGTCCGTCAAAAATGGGTAGCTATATTGATTTTATTAATTGCCGGAGCTGCTATTTTTTACGCCAATATCATCACACCAAAAGGTTTTGTCCCGCGTGAAGACCGCGGTGTGGTCTTTATGAACATGTCGCTACCCAATGGCGCATCGCTTGACAGAACGTATAAGGAAACCGAAAAGATATATGACCGCATTCAAAATATCGAAGGCATAAGAACAGCCTCATTGATCAGCGGTAGGAATTTCTTCTCCGGTACAGGAAGTTCTTATGGTCAGGGATTTATCATCCTTGAAGATTGGGATGAAAGAAAGACGGAAGAAACCCAACTCAATAGTATCGTAGCCAAGCTCAATCAAAGTGTTGCCGACCTGGCAGATGCGGAGATACTTTTCTTTACGCCACCGAGTATTCCGGGTTATGGTGCAGCCAATGGGTTTGAAGTCCAGTTACTGGACCGATCGGCTAAGAGCCTGGAGCAGCTGGACGAAGAAGCCACTAAATTTGCCGGTAATTTAATGCAGCAGCCGTCCATTGCTTTTGCGTCCAATTCTTTTAGCACGAGCTTTCCGCAATATGAAATGGAAATAGATGTGCCTAAAGCAAAGGCCAGCGGTGTGTCCGTTAATACGATATTATCAACGATGCAGGCCTACATCGGTGGTTTCTATGTGTCCAATTTCTCCAGGTTCGGGAAACAGCTCCGTGTTTTCGTACAATCCTTACCGGAAGAGCGTGAAGATACAGAAAGCCTGAACAGCATTTTTGTTACGACCGATAATGGTCAAAATGCTCCGATAAGTGAATTTGTATCACTGGAACGTTCTTACGGACCGCAGGTGATCAAGCGGTTCAATTTGTATAATGCGGTTACGCTGAATGGACAGGCCACGCCGGGATACAGTTCCGGTGATGCGATCAAGGCCGTGCAGAACACCGCAGAAACCAAGTTGGCCAAGAACTACGATATTGCTTTTTCCGGTATCACACGAGAAGAGATCGCGGCCAGTGGTCAGTCGCTCATCATCTTTGCGCTGAGCATCATTTTTGTTTACTTTTTCCTGGCCGCGCAATATGAAAGCTATATGCTTCCTTTTGCGGTGATATTTTCTTTACCTATCGGTGTGGCCGGCGCTTATTGGAGCACCTATTTTGCAGGTTTACAGAACAATATCTATTTTCAGATCGCGCTGATCATGTTGATCGGACTACTGGCGAAAAATGCTATCCTGATCGTAGAGTTTGCAGTACAGCGGCGTAAAAGTGGATTCTCCTTATATGATGCTGCGCTTGATGGGGCTAAAGTTCGCCTTCGACCTATCTTGATGACCTCTTTTGCCTTTATTATCGGATTATTACCATTAGTTCTGGCAACAGGTGTAGGTGCTAAAGGTAACAATTCCATAGGCACAGGAGCTGCCGGCGGATTA
>JAVLBJ010000069.1:0-6885 GCA_031581455.1 Psychroflexus sp.
GTTTTTTTGAAGCACGGATTGTAAGTCCGCACGATCAGATTTTATTCTTAAACAAAATCAATAGGGCACGAACTACAAGTCCATGCGATTGGGAATCATCACTGGTTCTATCATCTACGACTTTTAGATCACAACTTGTTGAGCAATAGCTCATCATCATCTCCATCAGAGCTTTCGTCGATGAGCGATAAAGTGACACCGTTGCTGAAATCCACCACTTGCCAGTCGTCATCCATTTCGCCAAAATCGGAGTCATCAAATTCCAGAATGAGTTCTAGTGCGCCATCGTCTTGAACAATACTCCATTGACCTACGGGATCAAAAATGTCATCTACATCCTGATCATCGACCAGAATGGTATTATCCGTACTGAACTGAAAGAACAAATTGGTGAATTCGTTCACTTCCTCGCCGTCATCGGTCAGGAATGAGACAACGAACGTTCCATCAGTAATGAAGTTCGTCAAAGCTTCTACATCGTCATCATTACCGCCGCCCTGGGATGGCTGATTGTCGTAAAGCAAAGGCTCAAAGCAATTTTGAGGTAAGTTGTTGATCTGGTCATCTAATGCGGTGGCATCATTGATCTCTACTTCCTGCGCTTCTATGAATACATCAATAGGATATTCAATTTGGTAAAAGAAATCTTCTGATGGCATCGTGTTCAGGAAATCATACAACTCCTGGTCCGATGTGATATCAACCTCATCTTGCTCCACGTTGATATCGTTATAGATATAGATCTCGATAGGATATTCTATACTTATACAATCAACCTCCGTGGTATCGAACGAATCCCAGTTGATGTTTTGCAGTTCATCGGCATTATTGACGGATAGTATCTGATAATTTGGCAAGCTCACCTCGACCGGAAAATCGATCGCGATATCATCCTGTATGGACGTATCCTCTAAATTTTGAATAAGCAACTGATAATCTGAGGTTTCTGTTAATGTATAAGTATCCGAACTATTAACGGTGACCGAGAAAGGGAATTCAACGCGCGTTGCCGGATTTTGATCGATAAAATCATCAAAAGCTGTGGGATTCTTGCTTATGCGAGCTATCAGAGAAGTAAGGCCGCTGTTCCGGGTGATGGTGTCAACATCATCTATGACCTCTAGGTCTTCTTCCTCCTGACAACTCAGGATCCCCAATAATGGTATCAATATCAGAGCAAGTAATAATTTTTTCATGTGCTAAAGGTATTAACTTTTATATTTATAACAATTTACAAGACATTTACCCTAAAAGTAGGGTGAACTCATTTTAAATTGTTTCATTATTGTAACCTTAAAGCAGAGATCATGAAATTCATCTTTACTTATTTATTTATAGCGACTTCTATGCTGATGAGCGCGCAGAGCATCAATTGGCAGAAAGAAGATATGGAAGATGCTTTTGGCTATACATCCACTGTAGATTCACAAAATAACGTGATCGTGGTAGCATCAGGTCCTTTTGAAACGCAATCTACCACCATGTTCGTGCGAAAATATGACGCGGCAGGCAGCTTGCTGATGCAAACTTCAATCGACGCTACCCAATTATCGAACGACGGAGCTTTAGACCATGAAATCCCGTATCAGATCACCACGGATAGTCAGGACAATATCATTATTTCCGGTGTCAATACTTTGATCAATACCAGTCCTTCCAGTAGCTGTCAAACGCCACCCTGTTTTCAATCACAAGCCGCGAAAATATGGAAGTTGTCTCCTGATGGTCAATTAGTGTTCAACAAGACCTTGCTGGACCACAGCAACAGCTTTGATCAATTATTAGACGATAATAATTACCTGGTCGTTGATGATAATGATAACATCTACTACAATGGCATAGGAAGCATAACGGATACGGACAACGATACTGCTTTCGGGGCGATACTTATCAAATTAGCTCCAGACGGCACTACGCTTTTCACGGATGTTCAAGATATTTTAGGAAGTGCCAACTCTATTTCAAGCGGGATCATGGCTTCCGGCAGCGACTTTATCAGCATGGCCAATCAAACTACTTTTGATAATAAATTATCTGCCTGGGATAGTAATGGCAATTTTCTCTGGTCAGTTGATCTGGACGATAGTATAGAAGATCTTAAAAGTATCATCGTAGATGAGAATACGAACGATACTTATGTTTTAGCTGATTCCTTCCCGCCAAATCCTATTCTGACCAAGGTTGATGCCAATGGCAATATCGTTTATACACAAACCTACAGCCTTGGAGAAACGGTCGTATCACAAGGATTAGCTTTTGTAGCATCAGATAAGCTTGCCTTTGCTGCTTCCACCTGGTCTGATAGTGGCAATGATTCAAGCCTTCACGTGAAAGTGGTCAACACCTCAGATGGGAGCAATATTTCAGACCAGATGCACACCTTAACTGAAAATCTATCCAGAATTAGAGATGCTGAAGCTGATATGCAAAATGGCGTTTATTATGTGGCTGTCAACTCGACCAATAATGGCGGTTCGCCATCATCCGGGACTTTGTATGCTTATGATCTCAATGGCAGCGAATGGCACGCAACAAACCCAAGCCCAAGTGTTCGCTCTTTAGCCATCGGGCAAGGTCCAGAAGTATATGTGATGACCGATAATGCCTGGAATCTCTATCAATACGATACCACTTTATCTGTAGACTACTTTGAAAGCAACATTTCAGTTGATATTCATCCTAATCCGGTACAAGACCATTTCTTTATCAATACCCAGCAACAATTAAAACAAATAGTCATTTACGATCTGAGTGGAAAAATGGTCTACAAAAGATCAGGAAGTTTTTCGAAAAACTCTCCTTTTGATGTATCAAAATTGAAAACCGGTATTTATCTTCTACAAATGGTAAATGATCAAGGAGTTCGCATCAGTAGAAGGATCATTAAAAAATAGCTATATGAAGGAACGCTCGCTGCACAACACCTGCGAAGAAAGCACATTCTCTAACCTGTATGATCAATACGCTGATGAAGTGAACAACTTTGTGTACTACAAGTTCGGTTATCAGGTAGAGGCAGCTGAAGCGGTACAGGAAGCGTTCATCAAGTTATGGAAGAACTGCCAAAAGGTAGATCCTTCTAAAGCCAGGGCTTTTCTTTATAAAGTAGCTAATAATCTATCGCTAAACGTTATAAAGCACGAAAAGGTGAAATTGAACTATAAGAAAGACCACGACGAAAAGGCCACCACGAACGAGGATCCGTCCTTTGAAATGGAAACCAATGAGTTCAAAGAAAAATTAGAAACCGCCTTAGCTCAGCTCAAAGAAAAACAGCGCACCACCTTTTTAATGCATAGAATAGATGGATTGAGCTACAAAGAGATCGCTGCATTAGAAGGCATAAGCCTTAAGGCGGTGGAAAAGAGAATGCATCAAGCATTAGTGCGTTTAAGGGATACAATAAAAAATATTTAACAATGGAAGAAAACTATTTAGCCAAATGGATCGATGATGCGCAAGGATTTGAAGTGGACGATCCTATTTACAAGAAATTGAAGCAGGTATCTGCTCAGTTAGAAGCGCCAGCATTTGATAAGAAAGCCGTCTTTGAACACATACAGCAGCGAAAAGCACAAAGAAAGACCAGGTTCGTCCCTTGGTCCATTGCTGCTGTCCTTATCTTATTGATAGGTTTAGGCGCCCTCTATCTCTTAAATCAAAAAACAGTGGCAACTCAGGTGATAGCATCTCAAAGCTTCCAACTTCCTGATGCCTCGAGCGTTGTCTTACAATCCGGCTCTAAAGCAAGTTTCAACAACTTGACCTGGCCCATAAGTAGACGAGTTCAACTGGAAGGAAGTGCTTTTTTTGATGTAGAAAAAGGCAAGAAGTTCACAGTAAAGACCTCAGAAGGGATTGTAGAGGTATTAGGGACGAAATTCAAGGTCAGCACATTTCTGGACCAATTACAGGTCAGATGTTATGAAGGCCGCGTAAGCGTAGAAAATAAGGGCAAAAGCACCATCATCTCGGTAGGTGAACGCATCATCATAGATGAAAAAGGTCAATCTAAGTTGATGAATGACCTTGATAGATCGTTCAGGTCATCCGGGCAAAAGGAATATTACCTCTACAACCGAAAATTAACAGAGATCGTCAACATCCTGAGCGACCTTTATGGCGTTCAAATAACGACTAAGGTCAATAGGTCTAAACATTACACCGGAAGCATACCGCTTTACGACCTGGAAAAGACACTGGATATCATCAGCAAAACCTATCAGATCGATTATCAACAACAAACCGAAAATAATTATATTTTTGTTGATAATGATCCAGTTCAGGAATAGCATTGTTTTTCTTTTGTCCCTTTTTGTCGTAGGTATATTAAATGCCCAGCAAAACAGGTCCAAACCTGTCATAGAATGGCTTAATATCGCTGAGAACAGATTTGATGTCAACTTTAGCTATCTTAATGAAGATATAGCAGATGTAAGGATCGCTATGGAAGCAGAATGGTCTTCGATAGACCAATTTGTTGAAAACATCGAGCAGAAAAGCATTTTACAGGTCAGAAAAGTAGATGAAAGTACTTACGTCATCAACAAAAAGCCTTATTGTATCCGATTAAGGAGTTTCCAAACCGGTAAACCCATAATTTCCTTTAATTATAGATCATCGAAAAAGAGCTCGATGTTCAAGCTAGGTAACCAATTGCATTTTAGCATTTCAGCCGATACCATCACATTGGTAAAGAAAGGCTTCGTAGAAAAGGAGATCGTAATAGATGAACTCCCAAAAGGAGAATGCCTAACAGTTTATTTGCACAGGATCAACCAGTTAGAAGAAGTAGTCCTTCAGGATTTCCTGACAAAAGGTTTGCAGTTAAAAGACTTTGGCCAACTACAGCTCAAACCAAGGGAATATGATATTCTTCCCGGTTTGATCAATGCAGATGTCCTACAGACCGCAGCGCAAGTCCCAGGGATATTCAGCGTGGATCAACGCTTGTCCAATATTTCCGTCCGCGGCGGTACGCATGATCAAAACCTTTTCCTATGGAACGGCGCCCGATTATATCAAACCGGTCATTTTTTTGGGATGATCAGTGCTTTAAATCCATCCATAGGCAGGGAAATAGCGATCTACAAGAATGCCAGTCCGGGAAAGTATTCCCGCGGGACCTCATCTGTGTTCGCCATTTCATCCGATATCGATACGGAGGATGAAATGAACAACGAAGTCGCCGCGAATATGATCGCCAGCCGATTTAGAACGCAGCATTCGCTCGGAAAAGACCAGAAAATATCCATAAGCGGTAGGCGGTCTTTTACAGATCTCTTTACATCACCTACTTATCGGTCGTTTTTTGATAAAGTGTTCCAGGAAACGGCCTTGAGCGAGGTTCAGGTTAATGAAGCGATCCCCTTGTCCGTTGATGAGGAATTCTGGTTTTTTGATACTTCCCTACATTATGAGAATGAATGGAATGAGAACAACAAGACCACGATTAATGCATTAGCCATAGGAACGCAACTACATTTCCAGGAGATCAACGAACAAACCAATGCCATTAGGAATAATGAGCTGGACCAGGACAGTTATATCATGTCATTAAAGCATCAGTATCGATGGAATAGCAGATTCACTTCTACTGTAAACCCTTATTTTTCTTATTATCAACAAAATGCAAGCGATAACAACCTGATCTCATCTCAAGCACTCGATCAGCTCAATCAGGTCATCGATGCTGGAATAAGTGTCGATAATCATTTTAAAATGAATGAAAAATGGCAATTCGATGCTGGTTATCAGTTCTCAGAGATCGGTATCAGAAATGATGTAGATGTCAGCAATTTATCTATCATCAAACAACAAAAGAACGTGCTAAGAAGGCATACCGGCTATCTGGCTACTGAGTTTTCTACAGCAAAACTAAGGGCCAACTTAGGTACTAATCTAGCTTATTTTGAGGCGTTTGATGATATTTTCCTTTCGCCTCGCATCTCCATATCAACTCCACTAGCCACCAACCTGACGGCAAACGTCCGTGGCGAAATCAAGTATCAGTCAAGCAGTCAGGTCATCGATCAGCAGCAGGATTTCTTCAGCGTTGCCCAGCGGCGTTGGGTGCTCGCTAATGGTGATAATATCCCAATACAGGAAAGCCTGCAGTTAGATGCCGGGCTTACCTATAAGTTCAGGGATTGGCTTGTACAATTGACCGCTTATCATAAGGAAGTAGAAGGTATCAACAGCAGAAGTCAGGGTTTTACGAACCAACTTGAACTATTGGACCTTATCGGCAATTATGAAGTGAACGGTCTGGAATTCCTGGTTCAACACCAACTTGAGGATTGGCGGTTCTGGAGTTCGTATGCTTTTCAGGATAACACTTATGAGTTCAACAGCTTTGATCCGGTGTTCTTCACCAATAACTTTGAACGCACGCATCAATTATCGGCTGGAATAAGTTATACAAAAGATCATTATCTTTTTAGTTTAGGTACAAACTATTTTAGCGGAAAGCCTTTTACGCCAATAAATGAACAAACGCCTGTTAATGCAGGTCAAATCAACTTTTTACTCCCTAATTCATCGCATTTAAGAGATCATTGGCAAGTTAATTTTAGCGGAGCTTATCAAAAAAAATATGACAGCTGGCGATTAAAAACCGGAATAGGTATTCTTAACCTTACTGATCATCAGCAAGTTTCCAGTAGATTTTTCAGGCTAAATGATACCGAAATCCAAACGATTCAAAGATTTAGTCTTGGAGTAACCCCTAATATTTTTATGCAGATTTATTTTTGAGTTCCAAATCATAATTGTAAATTTGCATTTCTAACAATAGAGCAGTTTACATATTTGATTAAATCTTTGTCTAATTTACCTCTAAAGGTGAATTAAAAAAAATTAAAAGGTAAGATAAGAAGTTCTAAA
>JAVLBJ010000069.1:6985-7631 GCA_031581455.1 Psychroflexus sp.
CATATTGAAAACATATATCGCGGGGTAGAGCAGTAGGTAGCTCGTCGGGCTCATATCCGCCTGAGGCGGACGCTGGTTCGAAGAATTGAAGAAAAAGAAGTTCTAAACATATTGAAAACATATATCGCGGGGTAGAGCAGTAGGTAGCTCGTCGGGCTCATAACCCGAAGGTCACTGGTTCGAGTCCAGTCCCCGCTACTAAATCAACCACTAACATTTTGTTGGTGGTTTTTTTATTTCTAATAATTTTACCATCTTAAATGATGCGGCATGGAAGAGCATGTTGTCTATGTATTAAAATCATTAAAACACCCTAAGCATTATGTTGGATACTCGACTAACCTGATCTCGAGATTTAAATCTCATAATCATCTAGGTAAGAAAGGGTTTACGACAAGATACAGACCATGGTGTATTGTACATATAGAATTTTTTGATTCTAAGAAAGAAGCCTTAAAAAGGGAAAAATTTCTAAAATCTGGTAAAGGCCGTGAATGGATGAAAACCTATATTGCCGATTATTAGCTCGTCTGGCTCATATCCGCCTGAGGCGTCTGTCCGTCCTAAGGCGGAGACACTGGTGTACGCCATAGGCGCACAAGCTCGTCCAGTCCCCGCTACTACTAAAAGTAATTAGTTTCAAACG
>JAVLBJ010000069.1:7731-11452 GCA_031581455.1 Psychroflexus sp.
AGGCGCACAAGCTCGTCCAGTCCCCGCTACTACTAAAAGTAATTAGTTTCAAACGAATGGCTTTCCTTCATTTACACCTTTTTATACAAAATCAGGTTTTTTCAAGGTCAATCTACTTAATGCGCTTATTTTAAACTTTTATTTTCGTAAGATATTCAGGGTCGAATTTTAAAGCATTAAAAATATCTAAGCACTCAAAGATCAAGCTATTATGCCTTTTATTATGGAGTATACAATTAGATAGGTGTTCTATAACTCAAAATTATTCGTAATTTTAAACTCAAAAATTAGCAGCATGTCAAATTTTATTGAGCTTAGCTTAGTAGATAATATAGCTTATTTAAGATTCAATCGACCCGAGAAATTCAACAGCTTTCATCGGGAGATGGCCTTAGAACTCCAAAAAAAACTGGATGATTGTATCAGGTTAAAGGAAACCAGAGCTATTGTGTTGACCGGGAATGGCAAAGCTTTTTGCGCCGGTCAGGACCTGGGCGAAGTGACGGATCCGAATCAAAACCCGGGTTTTAAAAAAATATTAGAAGAACATTACAATCCGATCGTTACCCGGATCAGGAATATTGAAATGCCCGTGATAGCTGCTGTCAATGGCGTGGCAGCCGGTGCAGGTGCAAATATTGCCCTATGCTGTGATATTGTAGTGGCTTCTGAGAAGGCCACCTTCATCCAGGCATTTAGTAAAATCGGATTGATACCGGATAGCGGTGGCACCTACTTTTTACCTAGACTCATCGGTTTTCAGCGTGCCTCTGCATTAGCCATGTTAGGCGATAAGATCGATGCTTTTGAAGCAGAGCGCATTGGTTTGATCTACACCTATTACTCATCTGAAACCTTTGATGACGAAGTGGACAAGTTAGCCCATAAGTTAGCCAATATGCCAACACAAGCGTTGGCGTTCACGAAAAAAGCACTCAATCGATCCATGCAGAATGATTTTGAAGAACAATTGGCCTTAGAATCAAAATACCAGATCGCCTCAGCAGAAACCGAGGATTATAAGGAAGGCGTCAATGCTTTCATCGACAAAAGACAAGCTCATTTTAAAGGAAAATAAACAATATGAACATATCAATAATCGGTTCGGGAACCATGGGCAGAGGAATTGCTCAAGTAGCGGCCCAATCCGGAAATCAGGTAAAAGTATTTGATAAGGACGCTGATGCTTTAAAAAGATCGGAAGAAGCGCTTGATAAGATACTCAACCGCCTGATCGAAAAGGACAGGATCGATACCCATAGAAAGGACGAGATCCAGAAGAACATCCATTACGTCAATGACCTGGCGGATCTTGCTGATGCTGACCTTACCATAGAAGCCATCGTAGAAGACCTGGAGGTAAAACAGCATGTTTTTAAAACATTAGAATCTCATCAACGCGAAGATGCGATCATTGCAAGTAATACCTCTTCCTTATCCATAGCTTCCATAGCGTCTTGTCTGGAAAATCCGCAGCGATTCTTAGGTATCCATTTTTTCAATCCGGCACCGCTTATGGCTCTAGTCGAGATCATTCCTGCTGTCCAAACGGATAAAGCGGTGTTTGACAAGACCTTCACGACTATAGAGAATTGGAACAAAACAGCCGTAAAAGCTAAGGATACACCTGGATTTATCGTTAACCGCGTGGCCAGGCCTTTTTATGGCGAAGCATTGCGGATCTTTGAAGAAACGGCTTTCGGCATTACGCAAGATCAAACCGGCATAGCCACGATCGACTGGGCGATGAAGGAATTGGGCGGTTTTAAGATGGGACCTTTCCAACTCATGGATTTCATCGGTAATGATATCAATTACACGGTAAGTGAAACTGTTTTCAAAGCTTTTTATTACGATCCGAGATATAAACCGTCTTTAACGCAAAAACGCTACGTAGAAGCCGGATATTTGGGTAAAAAATCAGGCAAAGGTTTTTATGATCATAATGAAGAAGCGGCTATACAGCCGGATACTGATACCTCTAAAGGCCAAAAGATCCTCGACAGGATCCTGGTGATGCTGATCAATGAAGCGGCGGATGCGCTACACATGAACGTGGCTTCGGCTACCGATATCGATCTTGCCATGACCAAAGGAGTTCGATATCCTAAAGGATTATTGGCCTGGGCGAACGAAAAAGGCATTAATTGGTGTGTTGATAAAATGGATAAACTTTATGACACGTATCATGAAGACCGATACCGTTGCAGCCCGATACTCAGGAAAATGGACAAACAAAATATCACTTTTGACGTTTGATCATGCTTGAGCCGGAACAGATATTAAGAAAAATGCTTGATAATGATCCGTTTAGCCAATGGTTGGGCATTGAGGTCTTGAATATCGATAAAGGTTATTGTCAATTAAAATTATCGGTAAGAGAGGAAATGCTTAACGGATTCCAGGTGGCACACGGAGGCATTGCTTACAGTTTGGCAGATTCCGCATTGGCATTTGCATCGAATTCTTATGGTCGGCATGCACTTTCTATCGATACATCGATCAATCATTTTGAAAAAGTAGTATTAAATGATCAATTGATCGCCACGGCCACCGAGGAATCCTTAAAACCAAAAGTCGGTTGCTATCGTGTAGCGATCAAAAAAGATGATGAGCTCGTTGCCCTTTTTAAAGGAACGGTTTATCGCAGTAGTAAAGAATGGACTTAAAAAAAATAAGATATGAACGCATACATAGTTGATGGAATAAGAACGCCAATAGGGAATTACAAAGGTATCTTATCACCGGTAAGAGCCGATGATCTAGGCGCATTAGTGATCAAAGAGATCGTCAACAGAAATCAAAACATCAATGTAGATGATATAGATGATGTCATCATGGGTTGTGCCAATCAGGCCGGAGAAGATAACCGGAACGTCGCCAGGATGTGCGGATTATTAGCCGGTTTGCCTCATACTATTCCAGGCGAAACAGTTAACAGGTTGTGTAGTAGCGGATTATCCGCGATCATCCATGCTAATCGTGCCATTAAGGCCGGCGATGGTGATCTGTTCATCTCCGGTGGGATCGAGCACATGACGCGCGGTCCTTATGCGATAGCTAAACCGTCCAGTGCTTACGGGAACGACGCAAAAATGTACGACACCAGCTTTGGATGGCGATTCGTCAACCCGAAGATGCATGAAATGTACGGTACTGATGGCATGGGAATGACGGCTGAGAATCTGGTAGATCAGCATAAGATCAGCAGAGAAGATCAGGATGCATTTGCTTATCGCAGTCAAATGAAAGCTTCTAAAGCCCAAGAAAGCGGAAGACTAGCAGATGAGATCGTTAAGGTAGAGATTCCCCGACGTAAAAAAGAGCCACTGATCGTAGAAAATGATGAGTTCATCAAACCACAAACCAAGTTGGATATCCTGGCAAAGCTCAGACCTGCATTTAGAAAAGACGGAACGGTAACTGCGGGTAATTCCTCCGGATTGAACGATGGCGCGGTCGCATTGATCATCGCCTCCGATGAAGCGGTAAAAAAATATGACCTCAAGCCAAAAGCCAGGATCCTAAGCTCTGCGGTTGTTGGCGTTGAACCCAGGATCATGGGAATCGGTCCGGTGGAAGCTTCGAACAAAGCTTTGAAAAAAGCCGGATTAAGTATGGAAGATATGGACATCATAGAGCTTAACGAAGCATTTGCGGCCCAATCGCTGGCGTGCATCCGTAAATGGGGTTTAAAGGATGATGATGAAAGGATCAACCC
>JAVLBJ010000070.1:0-11293 GCA_031581455.1 Psychroflexus sp.
GATTGGGTGGGCGAGAAGTTTATCACGCTTTAGCGTGAAGCCCCAGCCAGATCACTAGATTAGATGGGTTATCAAAACGCATTTGGGTAACCAATATAAAACGTATATTTAAAATCCCATCACTAGTTTAGTTATATTATTTAAGATTCTGTAATTTCATTTTTACTTGTAATACTATATAATAGTAAACGTTCAGTTATTTTTTAATATGAAAGTTTATAGTTTAGATATAGTTAAGTAGTTACAGAATAATGATTTACTTTAGTCAAAATTTTAAGCCCAGGTGCTGGAATTGGTAGACAGGCATGGTTGAGGGCCATGTGTTCGTTAGGGCGTGCGGGTTCGACTCCCGCTCTGGGCACACTTCAAGGTAAAATTCGTGAAAAATATTACCAGTTTCATTCTTAATTTATTTCCAAGGCCGCTTTTAATAAAAATCAGTATTAAGATTTTACCTGTCCTTAAATTTATTTTTAGCGGGAAGCATTATGTAGATCCTATTGATGATGCTCATTTAAGTCGATTTTTACCATACGGCTATGAAAAGATAAGAAAAAACGCCTTATCACCATCAACGCTTTCTCTAGAAAGACATAGACTTTTATGGCTTTATCTCAAAAATGAGACCAATATTTTTAGGGTGCCAACAAAACTACTCCATATAGCTCCTGAACAAGCCTACTATAAAAGACTTAAACAAAAAGCTAATATTGATTACACCTCTTTAGACCTATATTCTCCAATAGTTGATATTAAAGCAGATATTACTGAATTACCTTTTGATGATGATTCATTTGATGTTATTATTTGCAATCATGTATTAGAACATATTGAGCAAGATCAATTGGCCATGAAAGAAATATATAGAGTGCTTAAAATGGGTGGATTTGCTATTCTACAGATTCCTTTAGATGAAAAGCTTGAAAAAACCTATGAAGACGCATCAATACAAGATCCTGAAATGAGAAAAAAACATTTTGGGCAATATGATCATGTTAGAATTTATGGATGGGACTTTTTCGAGAGGTTAAATCTAGTAGGTTTTAAAACAGAACCTTTAGCCTATGCGGATAGTTTCACTAAAGAAGATCAAATAAAATATGGCATAGAAAATAAAGATATCATCCCTCTAGCCTATAAATATTAGTCAATAATTGAGGATTTAAACCCTTCTGAGATATAAGTAAGCTCATTACCATCCTCAGTTTTATAAATTAAATAAGCTTCTACATCAGAATCATTTTCAATAATTTTTATTGCTTCTTTATATCCCATAGCCATAAAAGCTGTGGCATAGGCGTCTGCGGTAATACATTTATCGGCCATTACAGAAGCGCTAAGTAGTGAACTAGGCTCAGCTTTACCAGTTTTAGGATTAACCGTATGAACGGTTTCTTGATTGGTTTTTTTATTTAATTTATATTTTCGATAGTTCCCGGATGTCGCCAAAGCTTTATCCGTTAAAGATAATCTGGTTGTAAGTTTTCTTTTATCTCCTGAGTTAGACTTAACTGGTTGATCTATACCAACTATCCATGGCTTATTTTGAGGTTTATGTCCTTTGGCTAATACTTCACCTCCTATGTCGATGAGATAATGTTTAAAACCTTCATCACTTAATAATAAAGCAAATTGATCAACAGCATAACCCTTAGCTATAGAATTAAAATCTAAACGCGTTTGCTGATATTGTTTATACAAAGTATCGTCTTTAAGTCTTATTAAATTTAAACCTATAAATTTTTTTAAAGAATCAACCGAGATAGTAGTATCAGTATTTTGACTGCCAAAGCCGTAATGGTCAACTAACAATCCTACTGTAGGATCAAAGTAACCTCCTGTTTTTTTATAAATCTCTTTACTGGCTTTAAACACATCTGTAAACATTTCATCTACTTTAGCTTTTTTTTGATTGTTAAGCTTAGAGATTATAGAATTAGATTGATATGTACTCATTGATTGATTTATAGAATCAATCAAATACTCAATTTTAGACCTGACGTCATTTAAATCAGAGTCGACTGTTTTTATGTAGTAATAAGTTCCAAAGGCTTCTCCTCTAAGTTGATTAGTTGCAGGATTATCAGTACAACTGATCAAAACTAAAAATAAAATTAGATAAGTATAGCGCACTAATTGATTAGTTTTAATCCTTGAAAATTAACAACATAATCAGACTCTGAATCAATAGGTTGCTCATAATCTTCAGAATTAGCAAGACCTACACCAGCAAAATGGGTGATAGCTTCAAATTTATCAGCATGAGATTTAACCTGGTCTATAACCTTAGCATCATAGTCCGAGGGATTATCAGGGTATCTCACAGCCCTAACGACTACAAAGTGTAATTGTTTGCTTTTTAAAGCTACGAATTGCGGATTCTTTTTAAGCTTGCTATTAACAGCTAAAAATTCAAATCCATCATCTTCTAGTTGCTTACCAACTATGTTCATAGCAAGCTGATGCAACTCCTGCTCGGTCAAAACTGCCATAAAATATTAGATTATCCACCGAAATCGTCAAAACGGATATTTTCATCTGGAATACCAAAATCCTCACCCATTTTCTGAACAGCCTGGTTCATAAGAGGAGGACCGCAGAAATACAATTCTATTTCTTCAGGCTCATCATGATGATTAAGATACTGGTTGATAACGGCCTGGTGGATAAATCCTAAAAAACCATCACCTTCCTCATCATCTATGTCCTTTTTCTCTTTCCAATTATCTTCTTCTAAGGGCTCTGATAAAGCCATAAAGAATCTAAAGTTGGGGAAATCTCTCTCCAATGCTTTAAAGTGATCGATATAAAATAATTCACGTTTAGAACGGCCTCCATACCAGAAAGTAACTTCTCTGCCCGTTTTAATGGTTCTGAATAAATGATATAAATGTGAACGCATGGGTGCCATTCCGGCGCCTCCACCTACGTATAACATTTCTGCGTCGCTTTCTTCGTTAATAAAAAATTCGCCATAAGGACCAGATATCGTAACCTCATCACCTTCTTTAAGTCCAAAAATATAAGAAGAAGCAATACCAGGATTAACATCCATCCAGTCGCCTTTATCTTTGTCAAATGGTGGCGTGGCAATACGAACATTAAGCATGATTCTTTTACCTTCAGCTGGGTAAGAAGCCATAGAATAAGCACGTTCTATGGTTTCATCATTTTTCATGACTAATGGCCATAGGTTAAAAGTATCCCATTCTTTTTTAAACTTATCCGGTTGATTAGGATGTTCTTCTGGATGAGCTGTGATGTCCATATCTTCAAATTTAACGGTACACTTAGGTACTTCAATTTGAATATAACCACCGGCTTTATAACCCATATCTTCGGGTATTTCAACAACAAACTCTTTAATAAAGGAAGCTACGTTATAGTTTGACACAACTTTAGCATTCCATTTTTTAATGCCGAAGATCTCTTCAGGCACTTCGATTTTCATGTCTTCTTTCACTTTCACCTGACATCCTAAACGCCAGCCTTCTGCGATTTCCTTTCTTGTGAAATGCGGTTCTTCTGTTGGCAGAATAGCTCCGCCGCCTTCTTTAACGATACATTTACATTGAATACAGGTGCCTCCACCGCCACAGGCTGATGGCAAGAATAAATCATTATCACCTAAGGTAGATAGTAGAGTTGAACCTGAACTAACCTCCATATCTTTTTCATCGTTAACATTAATTTTTACCGGTCCTGAAGGTGCTAACTTAGATTTTGCGGTTAACAGTACAAAGACTAGCAAAAGCGTTAATATTAAAAAAACTGCAATACTCGCTAATACAACATCCATAATTCTTTTCTTTTATAATTCAATTCCCATAAAACTCATAAATCCTATCGCCATCAAACCGGTAATTATAAAGGTAATACCTAATCCTTTAAGCGGTGCCGGCACGTTAGAATAAGCCATTTTTTCACGAATAGCAGCAATGGCTAAAATAGCTAAAAACCAACCTACACCACTACCAAGTCCATAAACTAAAGACTCGTGTATTCCACTAAAGTCTTTTTGCTGCATAAATAATGATCCTCCTAAAATAGAACAATTTACAGCGATTAATGGTAAGAATATACCCAACGACCCATAAAGCGCTGGCGCAAATTTTTCCACAATCATTTCAACTAGCTGAACCATGGAAGCAATAACCGCTATAAACATGATATAACTTAAAAAGCTAAGGTCTACATCTGCCATATCCGGGTTTAACCAGGTTAATGCGCCTGCTTTAAGTAAATAATTATCAATTAAATAGTTAATAGGCACCGTAATAGCAAGTACAAAAATAACCGCAGCTCCTAAACCAACCGCCGTTTTAACGGTTTTTGAAACAGCCAGATAAGAACACATGCCTAAGAAATAGGCGAAAATCATGTTCTCTATAAAAATACTTTTTACAAATAAGTTGACTAAATCCATTTGATTAATTTTCTTCTATTAATTTTTTATTTCGACTTCTTTGATACCAGATGACCAGACCAACAATAATTAGCGCCATTGGCGATAATAAGAATAAACCATTGTTCTCATAACCTAAGGCATAAAGTCCTGTAGAATCCTCAATAGAAGCAGCCTGATGGCCTAAAACTTCAAAACCTAAGAGTGTTCCAGAACCCAATAGCTCTCTAAAGAAGGCAACTATTATCAATATCAATCCATAACCAGCTGCATTTCCTACACCATCTAAAAATGATTTGTAAACCCCATTACCAAGTGCAAACGCCTCTAATCGACCCATAATGATACAATTGGTTATTATAAGACCAATGAATATGGATAGTTGTTTACTTACATCGTAAGCAAATGCTTTCAAAAATTGATCAACCAGTATAACCAAAGAGGCAACAACAACCAGCTGAACAATAATTCTAATCCTACTAGGAATGGTTTTTCTTAATAATGAAATGATCATGTTACCAAAAGCCATAACAAATACAACGGCTAATGACATAACAATGGCAGGCTTAAGCTGTACAGTAATTGCTAAAGCTGAACAAATACCTAAAACCTGAACCGTAATTGGGTTATTATCATCTAAAGGATCTGAAAGTAACTTTCTATTGTTTTTAGATAAAAAACCTTCTTTCTCTTCTTTTTCAGATAAAAACAAAAACATCTCTTGTTTTTTCTTAGAAGAATTATCTTCTTGAATATCGGCTTGTGTTTTTTTCTCTTCTTTACTCATCGGTAAAAGCTATTTTTTGAGTTTTTGACTTAATGTACGGCAAATATTTTTTGAGCCGTTCTTGCATCATATCAGTAACACCATCACTTGTGATGGTTGCTCCTGAAATGGCATCAACTTTATTATCTGATTTGTTATCAGGTTGACTATATCCTTTAGTAACTTGTACTGCTACTAAATCTCCCTCTTCATTAAATATCTTCTCGTTTTTAAAGTTTTCTTGAAACCAATCTCTGGTGATTTCAGCACCTAATCCAGCAGTTTCACCTTTGTGATCAAAGATGACGCCTTGTATTGTATTAAAATCTTCTTCTAAAGCTACATACCCCCAAATAGCATCCCAAAGACCTTTTCCTCTCAATGGAATAACGTAATTTGTGCTACCTTTATATTGGGCTTTATACATAGGAAAAACCTGTTCTTCTATGGGTTTATCCATCTCCTTAGCCAATGAAACATTAAATGCTTTTCTAGATTCAACACGATTGCCATCGTTATCAAGTGTGATTTCATCAACAATATGTTTTTTGTAAAGTTTTTCAGCTTCTGCTCTTTCACATTCTATACCTACTGTAGAGAGAATGTTTTGCATCTTCTCCTGTCTTACATTCTCATTTTGCATAGGCTGCAAAGAAGTAGCCGTAATAGATAGCGAAGCTGCTACAACAAAAACCATGATAATTGAAAATATAAATGTGTATTTATTACTATTTCTATCCATTTTAAGCGGCTTTAGCGGGTTGTGTTTTTAGTCGTTTTTTTCGTCTTTTTATATTTCCTCCTACCACATAATGATCAATAGTTGGTGCAAATACATTCATTAATAATATGGCTAACATAATACCTTCTGGATAGGCAGGATTGAATATTCTAATCATGACACCTAAAAATCCGATCAGAAAACCATAAATCCATTTACCTTTATTCGTTTGAGATCCACTTACAGGATCTGTAGCCATAAAAACAACACCAAAGGCTAAACCACCTACAATTAAATGTTGATACCAGGGAAAGTTAGTTAATGCATTTCCTTCTACACCTAAGGATGGCAACGCATTAAATATTAATCCCATAGCAGCGGCACCGGCAAAACCACTTAAAATGATTCGCCAACTTCCCACTTTTGTAAAAATGAGAACTCCAGCACCTAATAATATCAACAATGTAGACGTTTCTGATATAGATCCGGGAATCACACCTGAAAACATACTGGCTGTGTTGTAAGCTACTTCTTTACCTCCGGCTAATGCGCCTAAAATAGTTTCACCAGAAATCGTATCGACATTAGACGCTTCACTTACCCAAACCTTGTTACCAGACATGTAAGTAGGATAAGCAAAGAAAGCAAATGCCCTGGCGGTTAATGCTGGATTTAATAAGTTCATACCAGTTCCACCAAAAGCTTCTTTAGCGATTAAAACAGAAAAGATCACAGATAAAGCAACCATCCATAATGGAATGTCTATAGGCATAATCATAGGAATTAATAATCCGGTAACAAGATAGCCTTCGTTAACTTCGTGGCCTCTTTTAACCGCAAAGAAAAACTCAATCGCTAATCCTACACCATAAGAAACAACGATCATAGGTACTATTTTATAAGCACCATGCATAAAAGCTTCTAAAATACCAGGTTCTTGTCCTAATTCAACATAATGCTGATAGCCTGCATTCCACATTCCAAAAAGTAATGCCGGAATTAAGGCTATGATAACAGTGATCATCGTTCTTTTAAGATCAACTGCATCTCTGATGTGGGCGCCTTTTTTTGTCGTGTATTTGGGTACAAATAAAAAAGTATCTAACGCATTGATTGCGGGCTGATATTGTTCAAATTTTCCACCTTCTTCAAAAGGCTCTCTAATTTTATCTAACTGTTTACGTATTATATTCATAACTTTTCCTTTATCTTTATCCTACTTCTAATAATACTCGATCTAAAGCTTCTCTTATAATTTGTTGTGCGTTTATTTTGGATGTATTGACATATTCAACAAGTGCAAAATCTTCAGGAATCACCTCATAAATGCCTAGGTTTTCCATCTTTTCAATATCACCTACCATACATGCTTTTAAAAGTTGCATCGGGTATATGTCCATAGGCATTACCTCTTCCATTTCTCCGGTAACAACTAAAGCCCTTTCTTCACCATTAGTGTTGGTATTTACATCAAATTTTTTCTTGGGAAACAACCAGGAAAAAGATGTTTTATGCATTGATGGTATATTGTTATCTTTAAATGGTAACCATCCAAACATTCTATGTGTATTGCCTTCAGGTATCAGACAAAGTTCATTACTATAAAAATTAATATAATCATCATACTCTACAGCTTCACCGGTTAGTACATCTCCGGAAATAATTCTGATTTTGCTGTCGTCTACTTTTTCTGGTAAGACAAAAGCCACAGGTGCGCCAATAATAGTTCTGTAATAAGAATGATCAGGCGCTGCATTACCTGTAATGGCAATAGTTCGTTCTGGTTTATATTCACCAGTGTTAAACAAATGACCAATAATGGCAACATCTTCAGGTCTTAGTGTCCATACAACCTCACCCGCGTTAATAGGATCGGCATTATGAATTTGAACCCCTACATTTCCTGCTGGATGTGGACCGCTGACACGTATTATTTCAGCGTTTTTTACGTTGTGAAGATCAGATTGTGCTTTTTTATCAACACCAACATAAACTTTACCTTTAGTTAATTGCGTTAAAGCATCAAGACCTGTTTGAAAATCTTCCATTTTATCGTTCAAAATGAACTCAAAAGAAGGACCTAATGGTGCGGAATTATAAGTTGATATAAATATTGACTTTGGGGTATCATCCGCATTAGCTAACACATCATAAGGTCGTTGCTTGATAAAAGCTCCACAGCCTGAAGAAAATATCTTTTCCTTGACTTCATCTACTGAAAGTTCAAGTGGATTTGCTTTTCCAAAATCTTTGAACTCCTGCTTTTTGTCTGGCTCTATTTCTATAGAAAGCACACGCCTTTTCGCTCCGCGATTAATAGCCGTAATTTTACCGCTTACCGGTGAAACAAAGCGGGTGCGTTCTGCATATTTAGAATAGAACAATTCATCTCCGGCCTTAACATATACATCCGGTTTTTTGTAAATTAACTTAGGCACAGTTCCGTAAAAATCTGGTGGTTTAACCGCAATTTTACTTGGAAGGTCTAATTTTACAAGGTTTCTTTCTGCATCACCTTTAAGATTTAGATTCAAACCTTTTTTAACTTTTAAGTCTGTTGGCATTTTTTGCTCTGCTTTAAACTTTTGCAAATTTAATAATTAAAAGTTCATTTACAATGTAGTAATGCTGTAAGTTATAATTTTTAAAATTTGTTCAACTTTTATTTGTTAAATAAATTTTGCTTAATTTGTATTTAAAACTCTGTATATGCGCATTTTTTTGTTTATTATTTTAAGCCTGAGCTTTATAACAGCCAAGTCGCAGGTTTATGAAACAATTCCGCCAGATTATATTAAAACTATCATTTTCAAGGGAAACAATCAAAAGGTTCCCGGTAGACCGGTTATCCCGATCAATGGTAGCATTATCTTAAAATTTGATGATTTAAGAGCTAAAGTTGCTGATTTTTACTACGAGATAGAACACTACAATTTTGACTGGACTAAAAGTGTATTAGCTCAAAATGAATACCTTGAAGGCTTTGACAACCTAAGACTAAGGAATTTTTCTAATTCTATGACCACTTTACAGTCGTTTACAAACTATCAATTAAACATTCCTAATAAAGATACAAGGGGATTCAAAAAAAGCGGGAATTACCTTTTAAAGATATTTAATAGCAATAAGGAATTGTTGTTTTCAAGAAAATTTATGGTTTATAAAAATCTGGTAGATGTGCCAGTTACTATCAGAAGAACTCGAAAGTTAGATAAAATTGACAAACAACAAGTGGTCAATTTTAAAGTGGGGAGAGATGGTTTTATTTTTAGACAACCACAAAAGACTGTAAAGACAATCGTTGTTAAAAACAGAGATTTTTTTGAGGCTAAATATGACTTAAAACCTCAATTTGTTAATGGTAACGAACTTATATATCGCTATGATCAGCAAGCTGCTTTTATGGGATCTAATGAATATCTGTTTTTTGACAATAAAAATATTAGAGTCAGCAATTTGCAAATCAGAGAGATCAGATTAGGTAAAGATTTATATAACACTTACCTGCAAACTGATTATCCAAGATTTAACGAAAAATACACCTACAATCCAGACGTCAATGGCTCATTTAGAATAAATACAGCTCGGGGTAATATCATCGACAGGCAGGCAGATTATGCTAAAATCCATTTTTCTTTCTCTCCTGTCAGAAATGTAAAAAAAGGCGAAATCCATTTATACGGGAGATTTAACAATTATATTATTGATGACTCTACGCTGATGACCTATAACAAGTCTAACGGCATGTATGAAAATACATTACTCCTCAAACAGGGATTTTACAATTATAAATATGTTTACTTGAAACCCAACGGCAATCTAGACGGAAGTTATTTTAGCGGAAGTCATGATGAAACTGAAAACAACTACATGGTTTTAATCTATTATAGAGATTTAGGCGCTAGGTTTGACCGATTAATAGGTGTAGGTCAGGCCAATAGCAGAAATATCATCAATTAAATCAAGGAGAGGCAATTTCCATTAAAATTGTGCAGCCTAAAGCGGCATAAGTTCCTACCACATAACCAAAAACTGCCAACAATACACCTACACTGGTTAACGATGGGTGAAAGGCAGCAGCCACTACCGGCGCAGAAGCAGCACCACCTACATTAGCCTGACTGCCTACTGCCATAAAAAAGTAAGGTGCTTTGATCAATTTTGCCATAAGTATGAGCAAACCGGCATGAATGCTCATCCAAACCAAACCGATAGCGATTAAACCCGGGTTTTCAAATATCATGCTCAGATCCATTTTCATGCCAATGGTAGCTACCAGAAAATAAATGAAAATACTCCCTATTTTACTGGCACCGGCGCCTTCATACTTTTTAGCTTTTGTAAAGGATAAGGCAACCCCTATAGATGTAGCAATCGTTATCATCCAAAAAAACTGAGACGTAAATGAAGACAAAGCTGATTTTTTATCCTGAAAAACGTCAAAAGTTTTTAAATATTCAGATATGTTATCAGCTAGTAAATGAGCAATCCCAACAGTGGTAAATGCTATACCTAACATAATCATATAGTCGGTCAATGTTGGTTTTTTAGAAATACTTTTGGTAAAATGAGCTACTTTATCTTTAAGTTCATCAATAGCTGAAGTATCGGACTTTAACCAGCGGTCTATACTATTTCTTCTACCTATACCTATAAGCAGCAAAGCCATCCAAAGATTGGCAACAACAATATCAACTAAGACCATACCGCCGTATTTATCTTTATTATATTCAAATATTTCTAACATAGCAGCCTGGTTAGCGCCTCCGCCTATCCAGCTACCGGCAAGCGTTGAAAGTCCTCGCCAAACGGCATCTGGACCCGCGCCACCAACAGTTTCAGGAGAGAAAGCAGAAATGATTAATATAGCGATTGGCCCGCCTATTACAATACCTATTGTGCCGGTAAAAAACATAATCAATGCTTTCCATCCTAAGTTGGCTATAGCTTTTAAATCGATACTTAATGTCATTAAAAGTAATGACGCTGGTAAAAAGTAGCGGCTGGCGACAAAGTAAAGTTTTGATGACTCATCATCTATAATACCGACAGAATTAAAAATAGCTGGAAGCAAATAACATAATAATAGAGCCGGAACATATTTATAAAAGGTTTTGAAGAAATTATTTTTTAGTGATGCTGTGTAGAAAATCGCTCCTAAGCATAGCATCAAAATGCCTAAGGTAATCGCATCGTTTGTAATCAACGCTGATTTTTCCATAATTGAAATTTGCGGTTAAAAATAAGCACTTTAAAACAAATCAATTATCCATCAGGTAAAATAAAATAACTAACTCGTAGTGCATTATGATAAATTGTAAAGCAAAATCTGTCAGTTCAAGCCTGGCTACCAGCAAGGCTGGTTTCTCGACTTTTAAGTCGAGAAGTATCGAGAACCTTG
>JAVLBJ010000130.1:0-1516 GCA_031581455.1 Psychroflexus sp.
ATTTTTAATCTTTTAGTAAATTTAATGCATTCATTTTTACGGGAATAATTTTGAAAATCTTAGATTCACACTTTAATTGAAGTTGAATCATACATGCAAGGACAAGTATATAAATCTACCGGGAGTTGGTTTTTAGTAAAAGTAGGGGGTGAGTTTTATAATTGCAAAATAAAAGGCAAAATACGTTTAAAAGGTTTAAAATCTACAAATCCGGTTGCCGTAGGTGATTTTGTTGATATTGAAATAGAAAACAAAGGCGATGAAACCATAGGTTTAATCAATAAAATACGGCCAAGGAAAAATTATATTTTAAGAAGATCAGTTAAGCTGTCAAAGCAAGTTCAGATCATAGCGGCAAACATAGACCAGGTTTTTCTTATGGTAACATTGAATAATCCGCCCACATCTACCACATTTATAGATCGATTTTTAATCGCTGCAGAAGCTTATGATATAAATGTGATTCTTTTGTTTAACAAATTAGATGCTTATGATGTAGATGAATTTGCAGAAATGAAGTTTTTAGCTGATACCTATAGAGAGATAGGCTACACTTGCGTAGGGACATCTGTTATAAACGAGAGAAATATAGATCAGGTAAAAGATTTGATGAAAGACAAAATATCGCTTTTTGCAGGCCATAGTGGTGTAGGTAAAAGTTCACTGATCAATCTTATCGCCCCGGGATTAGACTTATCTGTTAATGCTATATCAGATCAACATATTCAGGGTAAACATACCACGACATTTGCAGAGATGTTTGATATAGATTTTGGTGCACAAATTATAGATTCACCGGGGATAAAAGGCTTTGGCTTAGTTGATTTTGAAAATCAGGAAATCGCCGATTATTTTCCTGAATTCAGAGCGTATCAACAGGATTGCAAATTTAATAATTGTTTGCATGATCAAGAACCAAAATGCGCCGTTAAAGAGGCTGTAGAAGCCGATAAAATTCCTTATTTTAGATATGAAAGTTACCTAAAAATTTTGCGTTCAGAAGAAGATAATTACAGAAAAGATATACATCATTAACATGAGAATAGTTGTTCAACGAGTGAAATCAGCCAGTGTAAAGGTTGCAGATCAAATAGCTGGAAAAATCAACAAAGGTTTACTGTTATTAGTAGGCGTAGAAGATGCTGATCATGAAGATGATATTAAATGGTTGAGTAAAAAGATAATCAATATGCGGATTTTTCCGGATGATGAAAAACCTATGAATCAATCTTTAAAAGATATTGATGGTGAGGTGTTAGTGGTAAGCCAGTTTACTTTACATGCCTCTACGAAAAAAGGTAACAGGCCAAGTTTTATTAAGGCTGCTGCACCAAACAAGGCAAAAGATGTATATGAAAGCTTAATAAATCAACTGAAAAATGAAAGTACTTGTCAGGTATCAACCGGAAAATTTGGGGAAATGATGGACGTTAGTTTGATTAATGATGGACCTGTGACAATCATCATCGACTCAAAAAATAGAGAATAATTGAGTTATGGATATATTTTGCATTTC
>JAVLBJ010000071.1:0-10659 GCA_031581455.1 Psychroflexus sp.
AATGCCTCAGCACCGGCTACAATTTCTAATATTTCATTAGTAATAGAAGCCTGTCGCGCTTTATTGTATTCTAAGTTGAGGTCTTCGCTAAGTTCAGTGGCATTCTCTGTGGCTTTATGCATAGCCGTCATTCTGGCACCGTGCTCTGAGGCAAATGAATCTCTTAAAGCTTTAAAAAGTTGAATTTTAAGCGACTTAGGCATTAAATCTTCTAAAATTTGCTTTTTATCAGGTTCAAATAGGTAATCTGATTGTGCTACAGAATCATCAGTCTCCGGTGGGACGATGGGTAAAAATTGTTCTTCCTGAATCACTTGTGTGGCGGCATTTTTAAATTGGTTATAAACCAATACGATTTTATCAAATTCATCGTTTTTGAAACGCTCCATTAAATCTTCTGCGATATCAGCAGTATGCTCATAATCCAAATGATCATAAATGTCATTTTCTGTAAAAACAAAATCAAATTGTTTTTTTAACACATCAGAGGCTTTTTTCCCTATGCAAGCTACATGAAAATCGTTTTTAGCATCTGAATGCTCATACATCCGCTTTACTTTCTTTACTATATTAGCATTAAATGCTCCGGCAAGACCTCTATTAGAAGAAATGGCAATGACTAAGGTTCTATTTCCTTCTTTTTCTTGTGCTAATTCGCTTCCTACTTCATCTTCCATAGTAGCGCTTAAATCCTGTAATAACTCTGTAAGCTTTTCAGCATAAGGACGCATATTTTCTATAGCTTCCTGCGCTTTGCTTAACTTAGCTGCAGATACCATTTTCATGGCACTGGTGATTTGCTTGGTTGATTTGACCGAGCTTATTCTACTACGAAGTTCTTTTAAGTTAGCCATAGAATATTATTATTACTTAGCGTATTTTGCTGCAACATCTTTTGCTACTTGCTCTAAAAGGCTAGTAGCTTCATCGTTAATTTTGCCTGACTTTAATACATCTAACGTATCGCGATGTTTCGCCTCAAGAATATTAAGATACTCTTCTTCAAATTCTTTGACATGATCAATAGGAACAGACTTTAAGAGATTTTTAGTTCCGGCATAAATAATAGCGATTTGCTTTTCTACCGGATAAGGTTGCGACTCACCTTGTTTTAAAATTTCTACGTTGCGTTTACCTTTTTCAATGGTGTTCATCGTCGCTTTATCAAGGTCTGAACCAAACTTAGCAAAAGCTTCAAGCTCGCGATATTGTGCCTGGTCTAATTTCAATGTTCCGGCTACTTTTTTCATCGATTTTACCTGAGCAGAACCACCCACGCGCGATACGGAAATCCCTACATCAATCGCAGGTCTTACCCCGGAGTTAAATAAATCTGAGGTTAAGAAAATCTGACCATCTGTAATAGATATAACATTAGTTGGAATATAAGCAGAAACATCACCAGCTTGCGTTTCTATAATAGGTAAAGCGGTTAAAGATCCGCCACCTTTCACTTTATCTTGTAATGGTTCCGGCAAGTCGTTCATTTGTTGAGCAATGGTATCATCATTAATGATTTTAGCTGAACGTTCTAACAAACGCGAATGTAAGTAGAAAACATCACCCGGGAACGCTTCACGTCCCGGTGGTCGACGTAATAATAATGACACTTCTCTATAAGCTACGGCTTGTTTAGATAAGTCATCATATATAATTAAGGCAGGTCTTCCGGTATCGCGGAAGTACTCGCCAATGGCTGCTCCGGCTAAGGGCGCATAAACCTGCATAGGGGCAGGATCAGATGCGTTAGCCGCAACAATAGTCGTGTAATCTAAAGCGCCTTTTTCTTCTAATAAATTGGCTATACCGGCAACAGTAGAAGCTTTTTGACCTATCGCTACATAAATACAGTAGACCGGTTCACCACGATCATAAAATTCTTTTTGGTTAAGTATCGTGTCGATACAAACCGTTGTTTTACCGGTTTGACGGTCACCTATCACTAACTCACGCTGGCCACGTCCTACCGGAACCATGGCATCAATAGATTTTATACCTGTTTGAAGTGGTTCTGATACCGGTTCACGATAAATAACACCGGGTGCTTTACGCTCTATAGGCATTTGATAAGTTTCGCCTTCTATAGCACCTTTCCCGTCTATAGGTTCACCTAAGGTGTTAACTACACGTCCGGTAATTCCGTCGCCTACCTGAATGGAAGAGATTTTCTTAGTTCGCTTAATCGTATCGCCTTCTCGTATTGCGATAGATGACGCTAATAATACAATACCTACATTATCTTCTTCAAGGTTGAGTACCATACCTTTGTCACCACTTTCAAACTCTACTAACTCACCTAATTCGGCGTTAGAAAGTCCATAAGCATTAACGATACCGTCACCTACACTTAAAACTGTTCCTACTTCTTCTAATGAAGTTTCTGCATCGATTGATGATAATTGTTCCTTTAAAATTGCTGAAACTTCTGATGGGTTTATATCTGCCATAGCTAATCTATTGCGCTGTTAATTTTGTGTTACTAAATTTTGTCTAATTCTTTTAAATTGTCCGGCTACTGAAGCATCATACTGCTTGTCATTAATTTTTAACAGAAAACCGCCTATTAATGAGACATCTGTTTCTTTGCGTAGCTCTACTTCACTTCCAGTTAATTCTTTTATTTTCTTACGGATATCTTTTTCCGTTGATTGATCTAATGCAGTTGCGCTAACAACAGTTGCTCTCTGTATATCGTGCGCTTTCTCGTAAAGTGCTATAAAAGCATCGGCCACCTGATCTACCTGATGCATTCTGTTTTTATCTGCTAATAGCTGAAGTAATTTTTTGGTAAGCTCATTCGTATCTTTAAATACTGCTTGAGCAATCTCTGCTTTCTTTTTTAAATTGATTACAGGATTTTTAAGCAGATTCTTTAGCTCGGGTGAATTGACTAAAGTTGCTTTAAGTGCTTTCATATCAGAAAACATACTATTTAGCACTTTAGCTTCATCAGCTAATTCATAAGTAGCATTGGCATATCTATAAGCTGCTTTATTAGCCATATTGATTAATTAAAATTAGCTTCTTTAAGATAATTATCTACCAGCTTTTGGCTTGTCTTTTTATCTTTAAGTTGTTCCTTGAGTACTTTTTCAGCGATTTGTAATGACAATTCAGCAACATCCTGCTGAATTTCTTTTTTAGCTGCTTTTTTCTCGTTTTCTATAGATGCTTTAGCCTTTGCAATCATCGTTTCGCCTTTTTCTTTGGCTTCTTGTGAGGCTTCTTCAATCATTTTCTTCTTGACATCCTGCGCTTCTTTAAGCATGGCATCTCTTTCTGCTCTGGCTTCTTGCATCATCTGCTCGTTATTAGCCTGCAAAGATTGCATCTCTTTACGGGCATTTTCAGCTGATTCTAACGCCTCTTTAATACCTTGTTCTCTGTTGTTTAGTGATTCAAGAATAGGCTTCCAGGCAAACTTTCTCAACAAGAATATTAGCACAAGGAGTACTAATGCCTGCCAAAAAAACAATCCATAAGAAAAATCATTAATTAATTCCATAATTCAAGTTTTTAAAAAAGCCTTGCCGCCAATCGCAGATCAAGGCTTTTTTGTTTTGTTTACACAGCAAATAATGCTGCAAATGCAAGACCTTCAAGTAAAGCGGCGATAATAATCATCGCTGTTTGAATTTTACCTGCGGCTTCCGGTTGACGACCGATTGCTTCCATTGCTGAACCACCGATCTTTCCAAGACCGATACCTGCACCAATGAGTACTAAACCTGCTCCAACCATTACTGGGATTTCCATAACTATCTATTTTAAATTAAACAAAAATTCATATTCTTAAACCACCGGAACTTCTTCTGTTTCGGTTTGGTCTTCATGGTGCTCTTCCACAGCCATTCCTATATATAAAGCACTTAATAAAGTAAATATGTAGGCCTGTAAAAAAGCAACTAATAATTCTATAACGGATATCATCAAAGTAAAACCAAAGAACGCCGGTCCGGCAATCCAATTTCGCATAATGACAATCAATCCTAATAAACTCATGATTACAATATGGCCGGCAGTCATATTAGCAAACAAACGAATCATCAACGCGAAAGGTTTTGTGATCAAACCGATTAATTCTATAGGAATCAATGCGATTTTCATGATAATCGGCACGCCGGGCATCCAGAAAATATGTTTCCAGTATTCTTTATTACCACTAAATTGAGTGGCGAAAAATGTGAATAGGGCAAGCGTGAATGTAATGGAGATATTACCCGTTGCGTTGATCCCTAATGGTGTCATGCCTAATAAATTGAGTAACCATATAAAAAAGAAAATGGTCAGCAAAAAGCCCATGTATTTTCTATACTTAGGCCCAATATTAGGTTTGGCAATTTCGTCTCTGACATATAAAACTAAAGGCTCTAAAAATCTTCCTGTTTTCTTTGGTATCTGGCGTTTCTTATATGATTTGGCAAGACTGGTAAACATAAAGAATAACAATGCGCCGGCTAAAAGTATACTTACTACATTTTTTGTGATTGAAAAATCAATAGGTTTTTCATTAGCCACAAACCCGTCTTCATCATAAGTTATCGTTCCTTCTGCATCGGTTTTGTAAATCTTGCTATGATAAAGCTTGTAATGCTGACCTTCAATTTCAACTAATTCTTTACCGTGGTGAAATTTAGATGCCAAGAAAAAATGTAAACCATCATCCCAGATAATCACCGGTAAGGGAAAGCCGTAATATTCATTCTTTCCTTCCTTATGATCAGAAAAAAACGTAAAATAGTGAGAATCTTTTAAGTGATGATCTATATATTCTTCAACTTCTTCATCTGTGTTTACATCTGGATCTTGTCCATCTTTTACCCCTTTTTCTTTAGCTGAAAGTGAAAAACTAACTAAAAGCAGCCATAAAATTGAAAATATAAATGTATTAAAACGGCACTTTGAATGTCGCATTCCAATGTTTTAAATTGGTTGCAAAAGTAAGTATAATTTTTAAAAACGATATCAAAAAATATCAGGATTTTTCTGACGAAAAATCACCTGCTTGATCTTTGATTTTTAATAGATAAAGTATTGTGGATACTTCAGTGATAAGACAGATGATATAAGGCACAAAAAAAGCAAGCCAGGACAGCTCAAATCTATCAGCTACATAAAATTTCTTAAGCAGCATGAAGGCGATAATTTTAAGGGTTAATTGGGCCAGAAAAACAAAGCCTAAAAACTGTTTTAGAGTGTTTTGTAAAATTAAAATGAGGTTAGTAAAAACCAGCGTTAACAACACATTAAAACCATAAGAAAACTGCAAGCTTTGTGTTGAAACAGCACTGAACTCATATAACAGGAAAAAGGCAATGACGTTAGCTATGATTAATACAGCATTGAAAACCATGACTTGTTTGGCTATAGATGACATTAACTATTAAATTTCTTGAGTTGTTTTAGTATAGCATATAGGGAAACGCCTAAGGCAATAAGAATCATTAGCAGCGTCATCCAGTTTTTTTCAAAATCAAAATAAGCATCTAATTTTTTACCTAACCAGGCAAAAATGAAAATAGTAGCCCCCATCTGAAATGCGAGACCTGAAAAAATCACCCAGTTTCTAAGCGGTTTGTCCTTCTTTGAAGAATCCTTTTTTTGATTTTTTTGATTCACTGCTTAAGTCTTTCACTGAGCCTTTCATAACGCAGGTTGCATTAAATACAGCGCCGGGTTCTATAGATAATTTATCAACGGTTACTTCACCATTTACATTAGCCGTTGAACGTAATGAAAGCGAGGTATTTACAGAAAGGCTACCTTTAAAACTACCTTCTAAGTCTGCGTTTTCGCATTCTATATCGCCTTCTATTTCTCCGGTCTTGCCTATCACTACTTTTCCGTTTGTTTTAATAGAACCGTTAAGATAACCTTCTATTCTAAAGCTTCCCTTAGATTCAACATCACCTTTAAATGATGTTCCCTGAGCTATTTTATTCTGTTCCTTACTTAAATCTTCTGTTGAATTTTTCTTGTCTGAAAACATGTTTTAGGAATTATTGAGATATTTTTCTAGATTTTTATGAATTTGAATAACATTATAATTGTGTGCTGAAATGCTAAAATAATCGAATTTATTGAATTGCAAGCCTTTTTCTAGCAATTTTTCCGCTAAACCATCAGCTCCCTTCCTGCTAATCAGGTCTTTAATGACAACAAATCTTTGGTTTGGCAGATATTTATCAATCACAACCTCAGCTTTGAAATCAACCTTTTTGAGGGTTTCATTTAAGTTTATTACTAATTGATCAACCTTAGCGCCATCTTCAATTGGATAAAAAACAAGTTTAAATTGATCTCCTGCTGCTAAGTCTTTAAAGTTTGCAGGTGTCATTTTCCTGTTGATCTTATCTAATATTGATTGAGCTTTTTTACCGGCATCAGATTGAGGATAACGAAAAGCCGTCGCCTTTAAAGCTTCTTTATAAGCTTCTAAACCATTGACTCGACCAGTAACTAACGCTTTTAACAAGCTAAATTTAGGAGCCACAGGCATACCTTCATAGGCTTTAGTATATTGATTGACTTCTGTTAACAATCCGTCCAGCTCAAAATTCTCATAACGCCGGTATAAACGAGTGTAGATGTTAAGCGGGTTTTGATCTGAATTTTTAAATTTCTCCGGATTAAGCAGTATTTCAGCATATTGGGATGCCGGATAATCGTTTATTATTTTATTTTTCCAATATTCAGCCCGATCTTGTTTATTGATGTTTTCATTAGCTAAATACAAGTTGTACATAGATGGTAAGATTAATTCTTCCTGCGGTTGATTAGTAAGTAAATCTGAAAACCTGCTTATGGCCAGTTGATCCTCCTGAAATTTTTCTTTATAAATAACCCCAAGCTGAAAATAGGCGTAATTTCGCTTGTCTCTTAAGCTATCTATTACTTTTTCATCCTCAGGGATTTGTTGGAGATAAGTTTCAGGCTGATATTTAGGGCCCGCAAAAGTCGGACCTTCTTCTTTTTCTTCCTCATCCTCTTTCTCAGATGTGTTATTGTTACCTGAGTCATCGCCTTCAGTTCGCCAATTGTCTATCAATTCTATTTTACCCCACTTGCTTTCAAATGCTAATTTACCGGTTTGGACCTGAGTAGGCTCATAGAAGTAGAAAGTTCCGCTATTCTGACCAGATGTTTTATTATTGCCACGACCGCCTAAACGATTACCACCAGATTTTCTTAATCTACTTGCGCCGGCTTGACTTTTAGGTCGCTGAAATCGCTGCTGCTCAAACTTGCTTTCTTTTTCTTTTTGCTGAGCTTGGGCAAAGAGTTTTGCTTCCTGTTTTTTAATGGAATCTATGACTTGCTCAAAATACACAAGCCTTTCTTCCGGAATCATATTGACTAATCTAAGGATGCTATCATTCTTACGAGCGATGTCTTCATACTTGATTACCTCATCAATATTTTCATTTTTTTTCTTGATTCGTCTAAACTCTCTTGTTGATTGATCTAGGTTAGTAAGCGTACTGTCATAGTAAGCTCCGGCGGTTTTATAGCTGTTTTTATCAAAATAAATTTGTGCCAGATTAAGGTAATCTCTGGAAAGTAGATATTTTGTTTTAGGTTCTTCATTAAGTGACTCGTTATAATAAACTATAGCATTTTGAATAGAGTCACTTTCATCTTCATACTTGGCTCTTCTGTAATAAATAACATCTCTATAATTCCTGTTTTCCCAGTTATCAGCAAATTCACCAAAACGCTCTCTGATGGCAGCGGGTGTTAAACTGTCTTCTGCAATCTGTACAAATAAATCGAGTTGAGCATTGATAAAGTATTTTCTGGGTGGTTTGCGCTTGTAGGCGAGGACTTCCTTTAAGCTGGAAATCAAACTATCTTTCTGATTTAGTCTGTCAAATATTTGTGATTTGATGTAGGTGTATCTGGCCTTTTTCTCATAATCATCTGTAAAATCAACAGCTTTTGTAAGTGCATTTTTAGCCGGGTTTAAGGCTTCCTGATCTAGATAAGCCTGTGCCAGCGTAGCATGAACTTCTGCTGATGTTTCAGGCGTATCCTCGTTCAGTTCATTCTGTAGGGCTAAAAGTTTTTCGAGCGCCTCTTCAGTGTAATTCATTCTAAGATTAGCTTTTTGCTTCCATACTTTAGCCTTAATCAACTCATCACTCTTATTGTAATGATTAAGGATGTAATCAAAGGCGGCTTTAGCAGGAACAAAGCGTTGATCGTAATATCTGGCTTTACCTAACAGCATAAAAGCTTCATCTATCTTATAGTTATATTCCTGACCGCCGATAAACATGGAATGCTTTTGTATCGCTTTAGCTGCTTTTTCTTCAGCTTTACCTATATCAGCATTAACCGGAACGGTATCATTTCTTGTTTTGGGATCTATAAGATTCATTCTTTCTACCGGAAGCAGCTCATGAAAATAATCCTGATATTTTTCATTTTCTTGATCAATCCCTTTTTGTAATGCTAAATTACCATTGTAAATGATGTTGTAATAGGTTCCCATCGCATGAAAATTGCGATTGATGAACTTGTTCTTTTGCGTAGAACATTTTGTTAATGTCAACAAAAGGAAAAAACATAACGATAAATAGACAAAAATCTTCTTCATGCAGGATAATCACTAATGGTAATAACTAAGCAAACTTAATTTTAGTATTTTAGACAAAAGTAAGTTTGTTTTAGCCAAGCGCAAAATTAAATTATCAGGATGATGCTGCTACAGTAGAATCGCTACTATCCTAACCTTAAACCAGTCGGGAATGTTGATGCTTCTGCCAGTTATGAGCTTTGCTGGACATTTGATTCCTCTGAATGTTCCTTGACTTCTTCTTCGGATTGTTCCGCAAAATAAGCTTCAAGTTCTTTTAGAGTAGCTTCGCTGGTCTTGATATCCTTTACGGCTTTTCCAGATTCCAGGACGACGATGCGTTCACAAACTTCCGTGACATGCATCAGATCGTGGCTGGAGACCAATATGGTCGCTTGTCTTTCTTCCGTTATCTTCTTTAAGAGCTGTTTGAGCCTGATCTGTGTCGTTGGGTCAAGATTGGCGAATGGCTCATCCAATATGATTACTTTAGGATCGCCGATGAGCGCTCCTACAATACCTACTTTCTTTTGATTTCCCTTGGACATGTCGCGTAGGTATTTCTTTTGATCTAGAATTTCCCCATGGAAGAAGTCCTTGAATCCGCTGAGCAATTCATCTACCTGTGCTTTACTTCTTCCTCTTAGTTCACCGATGAAATAAAAGTACTCTTCTGCCGTAAGATAACCTATCATGAAGCTCTCATCTATAAATGCAGAAGTAAAGGGTTTCCATTCTTCGCTTTCGCTGACCACGATACCATGGCTGGTGATCTTGCCGCGCGTAGGTTGAATCAGATCCAGAAACAAACTAAAAAGCGTGGTCTTTCCAGCTCCGTTGTTTCCTACAAGTCCAAAACTTTGTCCTTCAGGAATTTCTAATTGGTCAATATTGAGTACTTCTACGGTGTTGTATTCTTTGGATATATTCTCTATGGTGATCATAAGCTATTGTTTTTCATCAAATGCAGCGATGGTCTTATACTTTCCTTTTTGATAAGTTTTTTCAATAAAATTGAGAAATTGATTTTTTAATAGTAAACCCACTATTCCACTTGCCGCCAGTGTGATAATACCGGCTTCATAGTTAAATATTTTGTAAGGCACATAGAACAAGATGATAGGACCAACTAACTTAGGAATAGTGATGATCAGTTGCGTTGGGCTAAATGCTTGTGTATTTGAAAACGCCTTTGCTTTCTCATTGAGCTTCATCGGCTGTCTGTTCAGTGCGCCACCGTAAAGTGTAATAAAAGAGTTTAATCCGATATTAAATGAGGCGCCGGCCGCGATCATACTAAAGATCTCCCAGCCAAAATAAAGATAAGGAATGCTCAATAGGAAAGACATAAAGCAAGCCGTGGTCATCAGCGACCATTTGGACTCCAGATATTTTTTATAAGAGATGTTCTGGCTCATCATCAGTTTATAATATTCGCTGTCCCATGCTGGCACATATTGACCAAAGGATAGCAAAAAACCACCGGTTACGAATATGGAGGCAAAGGCGATAAATCCCTGCATATCCCTGTAAATATCCTGCGTATAGAAGATCAAGCCATAGAAAAGGAATAAGAACGACATCAGCACGACCTGTCGCGGCCTGACATTACGTGTGATCAATTTCAGGTCGTTCTTCAGGAAGAATCCCATCTTCCCAAAACGGTCTAACCAGGTAAAATCACGCTTGCTGATCTTCTCTTCTTTCCTAGAGATCGCACCATCTACATAAAAATGCTTTCTGATGTAGTTGTAAACCAATTTATAGGTTAGGTACAGCAAGCCAAATGGAAGGATCACAACATAAGGCTGCTCGTAAAAAGCATTGAAAACAGCATCAGCATAGTTGGTGATCTTGAAAATACCATAGGTTTCCAGCGCAACCAATGCTGCTGTAAAAGCTAAAATGCCGTAAAAATAAGCATTGGTCTTATTGATCAGGAAGTTGATAAAGTTATTACTGAACACTAAACAAAGCATGGACAGGAACCAGGTAAGCGTCCCTAAGATGGAATAGCCTTCTACTAATAGAACGATGCTAAATGGGACAAAGAACAAAAGCGGAAGGATGTTAAAAAAAGA
>JAVLBJ010000072.1:0-10606 GCA_031581455.1 Psychroflexus sp.
CTTCTAATATTTTGTGCTTATCTCTCTAAGCGGGTGCAAATATAAAACCTTTTTTTAACCTCAGCAAAACCAATTTGTAAAAATATTTTAGAAATAAAGAAAAATATTTAAGCTACTGAAATACAGTATACTATACTAATTTATTAAATCAATTTTATTGTAGATTATTTCGTGTCAATTTATTTGACTGATTGTCTTCTTGAATAGCCTCTTGGTTTATGGTTTTTTCATTGCTCATTTCACTGCTATCTGAATTGTGGTTACCTAATACTGGAGCTAAAACCAGACCTACGAGGCATGTTAATTTGATAAGAATATTCATTGATGGACCTGAGGTATCCTTAAATGGATCGCCAACTGTATCACCTGTTACCGCGGCTTTGTGAGCATCACTCCCCTTATAAGTCATTTCACCATCAATCTCAACCCCAGCCTCAAATGATTTTTTTGCATTGTCCCAGGCGCCGCCAGCATTATTTTGGAATATAGCCCACATGACGCCTGATACACAAACACCCGCCATATAACCGCCAAGTGGCTCTGGGCCAAAAATCAGACCTATAATAATAGGTGTGATGATTGTTAATAAACCTGGCAGTAACATTTCCTGAAGTGCTGCTTTTGTTGATATATCAACACATTTTGCATAATTAGGTTTTGTTTTGTACTCCATTATGCCTGGCATTTCTTTAAATTGTCGGCGTACTTCCTGCACCATTTTCATGGCAGCTTTACCAACAGACTTCATAGCTAAAGCTGAAAATACAACCGGAATCATTCCACCCACGAACAACATTGCCAGGACGTCTGCCTTAAATATGTTGATGCCTTCTATCCCGGTAAAAGTTACATAAGCTGCAAATAATGCCAATGCGGTTAAAGCAGCAGAAGCAATAGCAAATCCTTTTCCGACAGCAGCAGTAGTATTTCCTACGGAGTCTAATATATCAGTTCTTTCTCTAACTTTTTCATCAAGTTCACTCATCTCTGCAACTCCACCGGCATTATCAGCGATTGGGCCAAATGCATCAATAGCTAATTGCATTGCTGTCGTAGACATTAAGGCTGAAGCGGCGAGTGCAACACCATAAAATCCTGCGAATTCATAAGAGCCATATATGGCAGCAGCGAATAAGATTACTGATAAAAATGTAGATTTCATACCTACGGCTAATCCAGCTATTATATTTGTTGCGCTTCCTGTTGAACTGTTTTTAACAATATCTAAAACAGGCGCTTTACCTAAACTGGTATAGTGAGCTGTAACTAAAGATATAAGAGCACCTACCGCTAAACCGATAAGAACAGAATAAAACACATTTATAGAGGGTACTTCCTGTATGCCTACACCAAAGAAATCCATTTTCATAGTTTCCGGAAGCATCCATTGAATTAGAAAGAATCCTACGATAGCAGTTATTATTATTGCTGTCCAGTTGCCTATATCTAAAGATCTTTGAACCTGCGCTTCCTTTGCTTCGTTATTTTTTATACGCACTAAAAATGTGCCGATTATTGAAGCAACTATTCCAACGCCAGCAATAACAAGCGGTAATAAAATTGGCCCCATGTTATTGAACACATCAGAAAAGCCACCGTTTTCAGCCATATCTCTGATGACATAATTACCTAAAACCATTGACGCTAAAACTGTAGCAACGTAGCTGCCAAATAAATCGGCACCCATACCTGCTACATCACCAACATTATCACCAACATTATCAGCTATGGTTGCCGGATTTCTAGGGTCGTCTTCAGGAATACCAGCTTCTACTTTACCTACTAAATCAGCACCAACATCAGCAGCTTTAGTATATATTCCACCACCTACTCTGGCAAATAAGGCTATAGACTCAGCTCCTAAAGAGAACCCAGCTAGTGCTTCAAGCACAACAGTCATTTCCATATAGAAACTCTGGTCACCAATAATAAATTGACCTATAAAAAGCAAAAAAAGTAGACTTAAACCTAAAACAGCTAAACCGGCTACACCTAATCCCATAACAGTACCGCCTCCAAATGATACTTGCAATGCCTTAGGTAAACTTGTCTTAGCAGCTTCTGCGGTTCTGGCATTAGCTTCTGTCGCTATACGCATCCCAATATTTCCTGCTAATGCCGAAAAGAAAGCGCCTAAAATAAATGAAGGAATAATGAGCCAGTGTGTGGTATCAACAATTTGCGAAATAGCAAATAAGGCTATTGAAGCTATAACAACAAAGATCAATAGCAATCTATATTCTGCAGATAAAAAAGCAAGTGCACCTTCTTTGATGCTTTTAGAAATTTCTTGCATTTTATCGTCGCCTTTATCACGATTTTTAACCCATGCTGCCTTTGTTAGCATAAACAATAAACCTACAACTGAAAGTATAATAGGTATCCAAATAACATATGACTCCATAAATTTAATATTTTTTTAAGGGATTGCGAAAATAACCTTTTCTACACTATATACAATTAAAAATTAATTTTAAGTGCTAATTTGCTGTAGTTAGACATATTGGTTTAAAAGAATTACTTGATTGAAACATCTTCTGAAGGAATGTCACTTTTTTTAAAACGATTTGTGCAAAGTTTTACTATTTCTAAAGCGTCATTTAAATTACCCCAACCACCAACGTCTACTTTCTTTTTTTCTAAATCTTTATAAACCTGAAAGAAATGCTCTATTTCTTGTATAAGATGCGGATTAAGCTCTTTTAAATCATTTACTTTAGATGATATTGGATCGCTTACAGGCACGCAGATTATTTTTTCATCAGGGCCTTTTTCATCAGTCATATGGAAAACGCCAATAGGTTTAACTTCCATTACGCATCCGGGGAAAGTGGGTTCTGTAACGAGAACTAAAACATCTAACGGATCTCCATCTAAAGCTAAAGTTTCAGGTATGAAGCCGTAATCTGCCGGATACATCATAGAGGAAAAAATCATGCGATCATATCTGATTTTTTTAAGCTTAAAATCATATTCATATTTGTTTCTACTTCCTTTAGGGATCTCAATTAACACGTCAAATGTCATAGCTTTAAATTTTGAAGATTTGCAAAAATAAAAATTGAAATCAATATTAGAATGAAAAACCAAAAGAACCTGTAACGCCAAATTTTCTAGCGTTAGGATTTGTCAAGTAATTGCCTCTAAAATGAAAGTCAATTCTAAAAACACGAAATATATTACCTATTCCTAAACTGTATGACCAGTAAGGCTTGTTATCCGGTGCTCTTAATACTGGGATAGCATCTGAAGCATTTAGCGCTTGATTTTCATCACTAATACTACCATAAGCAGCCCTAAAGGATATGATCTCTCTCAAATCTAATTCGTTTATTAATGGAATTCTTGAAAATAATCTGCCATTAAAATTATGCTCTAAATGAATTGTAGAATAAGTGTCTGTAACAAATTCATAAAAATCTAATAATGGGAAAGTACCTAATATGCTAAAGAGTGTTTGATTCCCTGGGACAACATTAAGCAAGCCTAAAGGCACTTCGCCAAATGTTTTACCTGCTTCAATCGTACTTGAAAATTCTCCAAATCCACCTATCTGGATAGGTTGCCTGTAATAAAATTGTAATCTATCAAAATTGAACTCAGAATTGAAGAGGCCTTTAAATCCTTTTGTGTAATTAAGCATAAGTGATGGGAACTCACCCTCATTAACTATATATCTCTCAACACCATAACCTTGTTCTTTTCTGCCAGGGGTGTATCTAAGTATAGCTGATGCCTGAGTTTGTTCTGTAGAAGGATCAATGATGTTTTGCTCTTGATCTTTAAAGTAGGCGATGCTAAATTGATTTGATGCAGACTCTAAAGTTCTGTAAGTTGTCTGAAATCTTAGATTCCAGTCATCGTGAGGCTCAAATGAAAATGCAAGTGTAGATAAATTGATATTGCTCAAACTAAAATTGTTACCCACTGTTACCAGCGCTGAAGATGCTAAATTTCTGCCTAACACGTCACTGGTAGATGTTAAGCTCGCCCCTAACTGTTCTACATCTCTTCGATTGCCGCCAGAGATAACGGCATGAGAATTTTTATCTACTAAATATTTACCGGACACACCATATTTAAACTTATCATCTCTAAATCCATATGCTAAAAATCCTTGTATTCGCCACGGGTCGTTTTGACTAGTGTAAGTTCGTCCGCCTAACCTAATTCTTGTGCCTTCTACTTCATTAAAGCCTAAAACCGAAAATACAGGACCAAAGTCCCAACCTTTAAACTCGTAATAGTTAGTTGCCAGTACGGTTGCGACATCAGAAATTTGTTTAAATCGTTTAACTGTTTTTAGGGTATCAACCATGGAGTAGATTTTCTCCTCGTCGTTTCCTAATTTTTCCAATCTGTTTTTATCCCAAAAAGTACTGTCGCGATTATATATCTCGTATTTATAATCCTCATATTTAGATTTATAAAATGAATCTGAAAGTGGCTCATTAAATTTATAATCTTCGTAAATCGTTGTTCTTTTCCCATAAACACCTCTAGATGCTTCTTTTTTACGAAAAGCAAAATCAGCCATAAAATAATCACGAGTTATCAAGAATAAAGAATCGTTTAATACATCAAATTCCTGTTCAATGTAAACATCTTTGACCCAATTAATATTGGCATCTTTTGCCATTTTTAAATTGATGTCTTTTATCGCCCAGGTTGTATCATTTACCCAAAAATCACCTTTAAAGGTAAGTTCACCTTTGCGTCTTGGATAGTAAACAATATTATAACACCACTTATTATCTATATACGCGCTATCGCTCAATACATAATTATAAACATTGATGCCTGTTTTAGAAAGCGGACTAACAAAACTCTTATCAAAAAACTTTAAATAGTTGTCGTAAACATTATACTCGGCATAGAGGTCTTTAATAAAGGCTACTAAATTTTGATTGTTATTAAATCCTGAATTTTTATTACCCAGCAGGGTTTCTTTTTTTCTTCCTTTTAAGTTGTCACCATATACTTTAGAAAAAGATTCATTAATAAATATAGGAAGGTAAGTTTTACCTGTAACCTTATTAGTATCAGTTTCTTTAAAAATGAATTCCATACCATTAAATATGTTGCTATTGATCAAGCTGCTATCTATGGTATTTAAATCAAATTCTAACTTTTCGTATTTATCAAATTGATAATAATCAAAAGCAACTATACCATTTGAGCGTTTATTCTTCCATATTTTTCTTAAAATATCTATGGCCGGATTATTTTCCTTAGGCATATCACCACTGTAAAGCATGACTTCATCTAATTGTTCCTGATCTTGCTTAAGGATCACTTCCATAGATAAGTTGACAGATTTTCTCAACGGGAATTTTTCATCTTTAAATCCCATAAAACTGATGATAACGTAATTGTAATCTTTTTGAGATTGCAAATAAAATTTACCATTTTCATCTGTTATAGTTCCTTCAGATGAATCACTTAAAACAACGTTTGCAAAGGGGATAGGCTGACCCTGCTCATCTACAACTTTTCCGCCCACTTTAGTTTGGCTGTATAACGAAAGTGATGTAAAAATGATTAAAACATAAATAACAGGGCTAAAAAAACCTTTTTGCATCAGTAAATAATTGCGGTCATTTCAGGAGTCGCTAAGCTTAGATGTACATTACTTTTTCAACTGCTTTTTTTACATCGTCTTTATTAGGCAACCATTCAGCTAGTAATACAGGAGAATAAGGTGCCGGTGTATCAGCAGTGTTGATTTTAATGATAGGCGCATCTAAATAATCAAAAGCATGATGCTGAATATGATAGGTTATTTCAGTAGCTACATTTCCAAATGGCCATGCTTCTTCTAAAATGACCAGACGATTAGTTTTTTTAATTGAATTTACGATGGCTTCATAATCCATTGGCCTAACCGTTCTGATGTCTATAATTTCACAAGACACATCATGTTCCTTTTCTATTTCATCAGCTGCTTTATAAGCTTCTTTGATAATTTTACCAAATGATACAATAGTTACATCATCGCCTTCACGTTTGATATCAGCCTTACCTATAGGAATGGTATATTCTTCTTCCGGCACTTCGCCTTTGTCACCATACATTTGCTCACTTTCCATAAAAATGACGGGGTCATCATCTCTTATAGCCGATTTTAATAAGCCTTTTGCATCATAAGGATTTGATGGCACAACAACCTTTAAGCCCGGTGTATTAGCAAACCAATTTTCAAAAGCCTGAGAGTGTGTAGCGGCTAATTGACCAGCAGATGCTGTAGGACCACGAAATGTAATAGGAATATTAAATTGGCCACCAGACATCTGGCGAATCTTTGCTGCGTTGTTGATAATTTGATCAATACCTACTAACGAGAAGTTAAAGGTCATAAACTCAACAATTGGTCTGCAGTCTACCATTGATGAACCAATCCCAATTCCAGCAAATCCTAATTCAGAAATAGGTGTATCTATTACTCTTTTGGGGCCAAATTCATCAAGCATACCTTTTGTTGCTTTGTAAGCACCATTATATTCGGCAACTTCTTCCCCCATCAAGTAAACATCTTTGTCAGCGCGCATTTCTTCAGACATCGCTTCACAAACTGCTTCGCGGAATTGTATTGTTCTCATATCCTTTGATTAATTTACCGCAAAAGTAAGAATATCTATAAGTAAATACTACCAACAAAGCATAAAAAAATACTATGCACGCATAGTAAATAGGGTAAATTTTGCTATATTCGCAAAAACAAAAAAATTTATCATGAAAATATTAGTTTGTATAAGTCATGTACCGGATACGACCTCAAAAATCAATTTTGTTGAAGATAACACAAAGTTTGATACAAGTGGCGTTCAATTTGTTATCAACCCAAATGATGAATTTGGTTTAACGAGAGCTATGTGGTTAAAAGATCAAACCCAAGCCAGTGTTGATGTGATTACTGTAGGTGAGAAAGACTGCGAACCTACTATGCGTAAAGCATTAGCTATAGGGGCTGATACCGGTATTCGCATTGATACACCTGCTGTAGATGGTTATCAGGTGGCTCAAGAGATTGCCCATGTGGCAAAAGAAGGAGAATACGATTTGATTATAGCCGGAAGAGAGTCTATTGATTACAACGGAGGAATGGTTCCGGGTATGATAGCAAAAATGTTAGGCTATGGCTTCATTAATAAATGTGTCCATATGGATATAGAAGATGATACCGCTAAAGCAACCAGAGAAATGGATGGTGGTAAAGAGAAACTAAGCGCGAAATTACCCTTGGTGATTGGTGGTCAGAAAGGATTAGTAGAAGAAAGCGATTTAAAAATCCCTAATATGCGTGGTATTATGATGGCAAGAAAAAAACCGCTCAACGTAGTTGAGCCACAAAACCCTCAGCCAAAAACTGAAGCAAAGAAATTTGAAAAACCCGCACCTAAAGGTGAAGTTAAAATGGTAGATGCTGAGAATTTAGATGAGTTAATAGATTTACTTCATAACGAAGCTAAAGTAATTTAAAAAATATAAAGAAATGAGTGTTTTAGTATATACAGAATCAGAAAATAGGATATTTAAAAAGGCAAGTTTTGAGCTTGCTACTTATGCAAAATCAATAGCTGACCAAATGGGTAGTGAGGTAACCGCCTTAACCATAAATAATGATAAGCCATCAGCTATAGGCGAGTATGGCATAAACAAAACATTAGATGTTAATAGTGATAAATTAGATAAATTTAATGCAGAAGTTTATGCCAATGTAGTTGCACAAGCGGCTAAAAAGGTAGATGCTAAAGTGGTTGTGATTAGTCAAACGGCAAATGCCTGCTACCTTGCGCCAATGCTTGCCATAGAGCTTGAAGCAGGTTACGCTTCTAATGTTGTTGATGTCCCGGACACTTCAAGCGGTTTCAATGTGAAAAGAACGGCATTTACAAATAAAGCCTTTAACCACACAGAAATATCATCTGAGATTAAATTAGTAGGATTGTCAACTAATGCTTTTGGTGCTGAATCAAATCAGGTAGATGTTAATAGTGAAGCTTTTTCGCCTGAATTGTCAGATGATTTATTTAAAGTAAATGTTGAAGAAGTAGATAAGAATACGGATAAGGTGAGCATTGCTGATGCAGATATAGTAGTTTCCGGCGGACGTGGGCTTAAAGGACCAGATAATTGGCATTTAGTTGAAAATTTAGCAGAGACCTTAGGTGCTGCAACGGCTTGTTCTAAACCGGTAAGCGATATGGGTTGGCGTTCTCATGAAGAACATGTTGGGCAAACTGGTAAGCCAGTAGCAACTAACCTTTACGTTGCGATAGGTATTTCAGGAGCTATCCAACATTTAGCTGGAATAAGCGCATCTAAAAATAAAGTAGTTATCAACAACGATCCTGAAGCACCTTTTTTTAAAGCTGCTGACTATGGCATCGTAGGAGACGCTTTTGAAGTTGTACCTAAATTAACTGAAAAACTTAAAGAATTTCAGGCAAAAAACAATTAATCTAATAGATGTCTGGTTTATTTTTTAGACTTTTGTCATCTCTTCCTTTAACTTAGCGGCATGAGTTTAATACGTTTAGACATAACGGGAATTTCTTACAGTCAAACTCAAAATGGTGCTTATGCACTCATTTTGAGTGAACAAGAGGGCGAGCGGCAATTGCCTATAGTGATAGGTGCCGCTGAAGCTCAATCTATTGCTATAGCTTTAGAAGAAGAAATTCAACCGCCAAGACCCTTAACTCATGATTTGATGAAAAATCTGGCGGAAGACTATGCAATTAAAGTCAAGCAAATCATCATTCATAAGTTAATTGATGGTGTTTTTTATTCAAGTTTGATTTGTGAACGTGAAGGTGTAGAAAAAATCATTGATGCCCGCACAAGTGATGCAATAGCTTTAGCTTTAAGATTTGACGCTCCTATTTTTACCTACAAAAATATTCTGGAAAAAGCCGGCGTTTATTTAGCTTCTGAAGAAAAAAGCAGAAAAGCCGCTCAATCAGACGAAGCTAAGACTCAAAAATCAAAGCCTAAAGCAAATACGCAATACAGTAAAATGAAAATCAACCAACTTAACGAGCTGTTAGATAAAGCTGTTAAAAATGAAGATTATGAAAAAGCGGCTAAGTTAAGAGACGAAATTTCTAAAAGAAGCTAACCTATGCAAAACAGGTTACTTCTTTTATTTCTTTTATTTTTCTTAACAGCAGGAATATATCAGGTAAGAGCATCAAATTCCATTATTCAAACTGATACGTTAGTTCAAAAAAACACAAAAGCATCAGTTGAAAGTCAAAGTCCAAATAAAAAATCGACTACTCCATCAAAATTAATCCAAAATCAGGGATTTACTTTTAGATCTTTTTGGCGTGGAATGATTGGTATAATCAGCTTATTTCTCATCGCTTACCTGTTTAGTGCAAATAGACGGGCGATAAATTGGAAAACTATTGGCATCGGCTTTGCTGCTCAATTGTTGCTCGCTATCGGGATTTTGAAAGTCCCTTTTATCAAGAAAATATTCGAGTTAGTTGGCAATTTTTTTGTTAAGATATTAGATTTTACAGAAGCAGGCAGTGAATTTTTATTAGGCGATTTGATGAATGTAGACAGCTATGGTTTTATATTTCTGTTTCAAATTTTACCTACCATTATATTCTTTTCAGCTTTAACCTCTTTGTTGTTTTATTTAGGGGTTATCCAAATTATTGTAAAAGGAATAGCCTGGTTGTTAAGCCGTTTTTTAAAAATTTCAGGAGCTGAAGGTTTAAGTGTTGCGGGTAATATTTTTTTAGGACAAACGGAATCGCCGCTGATGATTAAAGCGTATTTAGAAAAGATGACGCGGTCTGAAATATTACTGGTTATGATAGGCGGTATGGCTACTGTAGCTGGCGGCGTGTTAGCTGCCTACATAGGATTTTTAGGTGGTGATGACGAACAGATGAGACTTGAATTTGCACGGCACCTTTTAGCAGCATCTGTTATGGCTGCGCCTGGAGCGGTGATTATCTCTAAAATACTATATCCACAACAAGATAAAATTGATACATCTGTTCAAGTATCTTCTAAAAAAATAGGTTCTAATGTTCTAGACGCCATTTCAAATGGAACTACAGAAGGCTTGAAATTAGCAGCTAACGTAGCTGCTATGCTTTTGGTTTTTATAGCTTTTATAGCTATGATCAATTATGGACTTAATGAAATAGGTGCATTAACTGGTTTAAACGCTATCATAGCAGAGGAAACACCATATCAACAATTTTCACTTGAAGCTGTTCTAGGGTTTATTTTTGCGCCGATTATGTGGCTGATGGGTGTGGCTAAAGAAGATGTTATGCTTATGGGACAACTTTTAGGTATCAAGCTAGCCGCATCAGAGTTTGTAGGTTATACCCAATTAGCAGAACTTAAGGACACTACCAATTTACTTAGCTTAAAATATCAGAAGTCCGTTCTGATGGCAACTTATATGTTGTGTGGATTTGCCAACTTTGCTTCCATCGGTATTCAAATTGGTGGAATAGGTTCGTTAGCACCTAATCAGCGTAAAGTGTTATCAGAATTCGGGATGCGCGCTTTGATAGGTGGAACGCTGGCATCATTGCTATCTGCTTCTATTGCCGGAATGATTTTAGGTTGA
>JAVLBJ010000073.1:0-10569 GCA_031581455.1 Psychroflexus sp.
GAATAAGGAATAGCCTTCCCTTGCTCCATGGAGATCAATGAACCGTTCAATCGCTGAGCGATAGGGCCAAAATGCGGCTGAAAATTTTTAAACCTATGGTTCATGATGGCCTCACCAGCGGTGGCGGTAAGCAGTAAATTCCGCAAACCTATGATGCCACGCGATGGAATCTCAAATGTGATAAACATCCGCTCGCCACGGGTTTCCATATTGAGCATTTGCCCTTTCCGCTTGGTCACCATTTCTACAGCTTTACCTGATAAATGCTCCGGTAAATCGATATAGAGTTCTTCTACAGGCTCGCATTTTTGTCCGTCGATCTCTTTGATGATGACCTGCGGTTGACCTATTTGCAGTTCGTAGCCTTCTCTTCGCATGGTCTCGATCAGAACCGATAAGTGCATCACACCACGTCCAAAAACGGTGAACTTATCCGCATCATTGGTTTCTTCAACCCGCAATGCCAGATTCTTTTCTAATTCTTTAAACAATCTGTCTTTAAGATGACGTGAGGTCACAAACTTCCCTTCCTGTCCAAAAAATGGTGAGTTGTTAATCGTAAACTGCATACTCATGGTAGGCTCATCTATTCTAATGCTTCCTCCCGCTTCTGGGTTTTCAGCATCGGCAATGGTATCACCTATGGTAAAATCATCTAAACCTACCACCGCACAAATATCGCCGGCTTGCATTTCATCAACTTCTTTTTTACCAAGTCCTTCAAAACTGAACAGCTGTTTAACGTTGGTTTTATAATTGGTGCCATCTCGTTTAATCAAGGTTACACGTTGATTCTTTTTAATCGTACCTCGCTGAATTCTTCCTATGGCGATTCTACCGGTATAATTAGAAAAATCTAGTGAAGTAATCAACATTTGAAGCGTACCTTTAGCAACTTTTGGAGCTTCTACATGTTCTAATACCATCTCTAAAAGGGGTTCGATAGAGTCGGTTTGTTCGTTCGGGTCTTCGCTCATCCAATTGTTTAAAGCCGAACCATAAACTGATGGGAAGTCCAGCTGCCATTCTTCAGCATTCAGCTCGTACATCAGGTCGAACACCTTTTCGTGGACTTCTTCCGGTCTACAATTGGGTTTATCTACTTTGTTGATCACCACACAGGGTTTTAAACCTAAGGCGATGGCTTTCTGTAAAACAAAACGCGTTTGTGGCATGGGTCCTTCAAAGGCATCAACTAATAACAAAACACCATCGGCCATATTTAGGACGCGCTCTACTTCACCGCCAAAGTCGGCGTGACCCGGTGTGTCTATAATATTGATTTTTGTATCTTTATAAGTCACACTTACGTTCTTCGAGGTGATGGTTATACCGCGTTCTTTTTCCTGATCGTTATTATCTAATATGAGGTCGCCTTTATCTTCATGCTGCTTAAACAGCTTACAATGATGCATAATTTTATCTACAAGCGTTGTTTTACCATGATCAACATGGGCGATGATGGCGATGTTTCTTAATTTCATGTTAGTATTTTAAAAGTTGCAAAAGTACGGTTTAATTATTGATTTTTCGATTATTAGCTAAGTTCAAGATATCGGAATTAAACAATAACACTTGTTTAACTAATTTACTTTTATGCTGAACAAGGTGATGCCTATTTTTGTTATTATGAAATTGTATTCGATTCATCAAACTCAGCAGTTACCCATCAGTCAGAAAGAGGCATGGGCATTTTTATCTTCGGCCGATAACTTATCTAAGATAATGCCGGACGATATGCACTTTGAAGTGCAGTCTAAGATAGATAAACCCATTTATCCCGGGCAATTGATAGAATACAAAGTAACGCCGTTCAAAGGTTTTACCACAAAATGGGTTACGGAAATCAACCACGTGCAAGAACCGTATTATTTTGTGGATACACAATTGGTAGGTCCTTATAAGATATGGCATCATACGCATATCCTACACCCTAACGATGAAGGTGTGCTCATCGAAGATCAGGTTAGATACCAAATGCCCTTTGGAATTTTAGGCGAATTAGTACACCCGTTTGTGGTTAAACCGCAATTAGAGAAGATATTTAAAGCACGAGAAATAAAGATGTCGCAAATGTTTAATGAAAAAGAAGAAATCAAATAAATATAAATTTTATGAGCAAGAATATACTATTAATTGGTGGAAGTACAGGAATAGGATTTGAAACGGCTAAGCGCCTTCAGCATGATTATAATGTGATTGTGGCTTCTCGAAGTCAAGGCGATTTAGCTGATTTAAACGTAACTCATCATGAATTTAACGTATTAGAAGATGATATTTCAAATCTTGATTTACCAGATCAATTGGACGGATTACTATATCTGCCGGGAACCATCAATTTAAAGCCATTTAAAATGATGCGTTCGAACGTATTTGAAGAAGATATGAAAATCAACTTCTTCAAGTTAGTTGAAACAACACAGGCGCTATTAGACAAATTAAAAGCTTCTGAACAAGCCAGTATAGTGTACATCAGCACCGTTGCTGTTCAAACAGGTATGCCATTTCATACCAGCGTTGCGGCGGCAAAAGGCGCTATTGAAGGCTTTGCAAGATCGCTTGCGGCTGAATATGCGCCTAATTTTAGGGTAAATGTCATCGCGCCGTCGCTGACCAATACGCCACTGGCTAAAAAGTTATTGGGTAACGACAAGAAAAAAGAAAAGATGGATGCCCGTCATCCGTTGAAGAGAGTAGCTGAAGCTGCTGATATTGCGGAAATGACCACTTACCTCCTAACGGATAAAAGTTCATGGATGACCGGACAGGTCATAGGTTTGGACGGCGGCATGTCGTCGCTTAACATCAGCTAAGATGGCCGATAAGATATCGATTTTTTGGCATCGAAGGGATTTGAGATTGCAGGATAACGTCGGATTGCAAAAAGCGCTTGAATCCGATTATCCTGTTCTTCCCGTTTTTATTTTTGACAAACACATTCTCGATCCACTCCCTGAAGATGATGCCAGAGTAAGTTTCATCTATGAAGAACTGCAAAAAATAAGACATCATTTGCAAGATCATCAGAATACATCACTGGCGATTTATTATGGTTATCCAAAAGATATATTTAAAAAGCTTTTAGCAGATTTTGATGTTGACGCTATTTATACCAATGAAGATTACGAGCCTTATGCTATACAACGCGATCAGGACATAAAGGAACTTGCCAGTTCATTTTCAGTTGATTTTAAAGCGTATAAAGATCAAGTGGTTTTTCATCCTACCGAAGTACAAAAAAAATCAGGTGGATATTATTTGGTATTTACACCATATATGAGACAATGGAAAGAGGTGTTTAAAAATTATGATTTTAACATAGCCACTTCGGAAAATCACCTTGATAATTTATACAAAAACAAAAGATTACCCAATGTTGAGCTCAATGATATGGGATTTAAGAAATCTCCTATTAAAGTTCCTGATTATGATTTAAGCAAATCATTACTCAATAATTATGACGACACAAGAGACATCCCATCTATGGAAGGCACTTCCAGGCTGAGTCCGCATTTGCGGTTTGGAACCGTAGGTTATCGGCAGGTTGTCCAAAAAGCTTTAGAAGCCGAAGACAAAACTTACCTTAACGAATTGATTTGGCGTGAGTTTTATAAGGCTATATTATATCATTTTCCGGAGACACCGGAAAAATCCTTCAAGCCTGAATACGATCAAATAGAATGGCGCAATGATGAAACAGAATTTGAACGTTGGAAAAACGGAACAACCGGATATCCCATAGTTGATGCCGGGATGCGACAGCTCAACAATACCGGCTGGATGCATAACCGATTACGGATGATCACGGGAAGTTTCCTATGTAAACATCTATTAATCGATTGGCGTTGGGGCGAACGCTATTTTGCGGAAAAGCTAATTGATTTTGAACAATCATCTAATGTAGGTGGCTGGCAATGGGTAGCCGGCAGTGGTGTAGATGCCGCACCTTATTTCAGAGTGTTTAACCCATGGACACAAACCGATAGATTTGATAAGGATAAAAAATTCATAAAATATTGGTTGCCAGAATTTGATACTGATGATTATCCGCAACCTATGGTTGATCATAAAATGGCCCGTGAGCGCTGTTTATCTACTTATAAGGCGGCGGTGAAGAAATGACAAAATCATCAATTGCCTTAGATGATTAGATGATATTAATTTACTATTTATTAATGTTTTGCGCCATATTGCATTATCAAAAAAAGGTTAAATCCTTTTAGATGAAAATACCTATTACACACTTTTAGTGATATTTCCTATTATTTAAAGAATACGGTTATAGAAGCATGGATTTTTCAGGTAAAAAACCCTGGAATGCTAACAGGCTTAAGGGCAATATAAATGAACAAGCCCAGACAAATTTACTCAAAGCCTTATTAAACAGCTTTTGGCAAAAAGATTGGTTTGCCGGTGGATTTTTATGGAAGTGGTTCCCTCAAAGTCAAAGATATGAGCCAGGACAAAACAACAGATTTAGTATTCAAGGGAAACAGGCAGAGCTAATGCTAAGCCGTTTTTATAAAGCAAATGAAGTTAAATGACAATCTAAATTACTTACTTTTGCAAAAAACTAACCACAATGCAAGTTGTTCTTTTTGATGATCAATTTTTTGAAAATTTACATCCCTTAACCTATACAAGACCCATAGCTGATTTAAGAGTTGGTATCTTGACCATACGCCAGAAATGGGAGATGATAACCGGTGAAAAGGTATCCGTTAAAACCAATGATACACTTGCTTATAAATGGCCGTTAGATCCACCTGAAAATGCGGTTTATGTCAACGCCTCTTATCTACCGGAAGCCGAATTTTTGGAACAATTAGCATCGCTGGAGTCAGAAGAAGCCATTGTAGATGAAGACCGATTGGTAGCCTACTGCTGTTCTGCTAAAAATGATTTTTCTACAGAAAATTTCTCCACTTTAGAAATTGAAGGTCATCCCCAAAAAATAATGCAGGTTTGGGATATCTTCACTAAAAACCACCAGGCCATTCAAGATGATTTTAAGAGAATCACCAAAGGCAGAAAAACACAAGCATTACCAGATGACGTCACCGCCATAAATCCGTCTCAAATTTTTGTAGAAGAAGGCGCAACGGTGCTCCCCTGCACACTAAATGCAACAGACGGCCCCATTTATATAGGTAGAAACGCTACCATAATGGAAGGTTGCCTTGTTCGTGGTGCTTTAGCAGTTTGCGAATCTGCCACTTTAAAAATGGGTGCCAAAATGTATAATGGAACAACCATAGGTCCTTATTCTAAGGTAGGCGGCGAAGTAAGCAATTCTATTATTACCGGTTTTTCTAATAAGGCACATGATGGTTTTCTGGGCAATTCTGTCATTGGAGAATGGTGTAATATAGGCGCTGATACCAATACGTCTAATCTGAAAAACAATTACACTTCTATCAAGTTGTGGAATTACAGAGCTCAGCGCTTTCTGCCATCTCATCAACAGTTCTGTGGTTTAATTATGGGCGATCACTCTAAATGTGGAATTAACACTATGTTTAATACCGGTACGGTGGTGGGCATTAATGCAAATATTTTTGGCGGTGGATTTCCAAGAAATTTTATTCCCAGTTTTAGTTGGGGCGGCAGCCATGGGTTTAAAACTTATCAGTTAAACAAAGCTTTAGAAGTTGCTGATGTTGTGATGAAAAGACGACAGAAGACCTTAACAGACGAAGATCGACATATCCTGACAAGAGTTTTTGATGAGACAGCTAAGTTTAGAAGCTAAAATTTATAATCATTACACTTAGGCGAAATTTTACCAAATTCTTTAAAGCCAATTAAAATTGTAGTTAAAAAAATTTTGATTAAGATATTGATCTTGCTTTCTCGCTATCAGGCTACAAAAACCACAAACGCTTTTGGTGAAAATTAATAACCGCAAGGTCACTAAGGACGCAGAGGAAATATTCTTTAAAAACCACTTAGATGAGCAGATTAAAAACAAATAATGGTCATGTTGTTGATCTTTACTTTTCAGCTATCAGTTTCTTTAAATTACGAACGATGTTGATAAAATCATCAATCTAGGAGAAGATGCACCACGAAGTCACGGAGAACTCAGAGCATAAACTTTACGTGCTCTGTGCCTTTGTGGTGAAAATCAATAACCGCAAAGTCGCAATGTTCTCTGAAGAAAATATTTGCGCCCCTGCTCTACGGTCAGGCTGGCTTGCGGTGAATAGTAAAATTAAAAAGGGAGTTAGATAAGAGTATCGCTATGGGTCTCGATAGGATAGCTGAGTAAACAATTCAGCACTCATTTAAAACAAGAGCCTAAATCAAAGATATAATTGAGTTTTTATGTCTTTTATGTTAAGTCTAGTATCGAATTGCTTAATCGGACAAGATTAATTTAAGATAAACTCTTTTTTAAATAGGCTGCCGTATAACCTTTGTTTTTCTTTACAATTGCTTCAGGCGTGCCTTTGGCGATGAGTTCACCGCCATGCTTCCCTCCTTCTAAGCCCATATCAATCACATAATCAGCTTGTTTTATCACATCTAGGTTGTGCTCTATAATCAAAACGGTATTACCTCTATCAACTAACTTGTTTAGGACTTCCATCAAAATTCTTATGTCTTCAAAATGCAAACCTGTGGTAGGTTCATCTAAAATATAAAAGGTCTGTCCGGTATCGCGTTTAGAGAGTTCAGTAGCTAATTTTACGCGTTGCGCCTCGCCACCGGATAATGTCGTGCTTTGCTGTCCTAAAGTAATATAGCCTAAGCCTACATCCTCTAGCGTTTGAAGCTTCCGGTAAATTTTAGGGATAGGCTCAAAAAACGCAGTAGCTTCTTCTATATTCATTTCCAGCACATCGCTGATAGATTTGCCCTTGTATCTTATTTCCAGTGTTTCTCTATTAAATCTTTTGCCCATACAAGTTTCGCATTCTACATAAACATCCGGCAGGAAACTCATTTCAATCACCTTTACGCCACCACCGCTACAGGTTTCACAGCGACCGCCTTTGACATTAAAACTAAACCTACCCGGTTTATAACCACGAATACTTGCTTCCGGGGTTTTAGCAAACAAATTTCTTATTTCGCTAAAAACACCTGTATATGTGACCGGATTTGAGCGTGGCGTTCTGCCTATTGGCGCCTGGTCTATATCTATTACCTTGTCTAAGTTTTTTAAACCGTTGATCTTTTGATAAGGTAAGATTGATTTTACGCCGTTAAAAAAATGATTATTTAAAATGGGATAAAGTGTGTTATTGATCAAAGTTGATTTACCGCTGCCGGAAACACCGGTAACACCAATTAAAGTCCCTAGCGGGAACTGTACATCTACTGATTTTAGATTGTTACCCGTCGCGCCTTTAAGCGTTAGTTTCTTTTTGTTGCCCTTCCTTCTTTTATTCGGAATAGGTATGCTTTTTTTACCCAGAAGATACTGTCCAGTTAAAGTAGACGGATCTATATTTTTAGGTTGGCCCTGACTTATAATTTTACCACCGTGCTTACCGGCAGCCGGTCCTATGTCTATCACATGATCAGCGCTATTGATCATATCTTCATCGTGCTCTACCACAATAACCGTATTGCCTAAATCGCGTAAGGCTTTTAAGGAGTTGATCAATCTTTCATTATCCCGCTGATGTAGTCCAATGCTGGGTTCATCTAATATATACAAGACCCCTACAAGTTGAGATCCTATTTGCGTGGCCAATCTGATTCGCTGAGCTTCGCCACCCGATAGTGTTTTTGAGCCACGGTTGAGACTTAAGTAAGTTAAACCCACATCTTTTAAAAATCCTAAGCGGTCTTTTATTTCTTTGATGATACCCTTAGCAATTTTTAATTCATTCTTACTTAGCTTATTGGGCAATGCCACTATAAAATCATATAAGTCATCTATATCTTTATCAACTAACTGGTCTATGCTATGTTCGTTAATTTTAAAGTGTAGCGACTCTTTTTTTAAGCGGCTGCCGTCACATTTAGGACATTTGTTTTGTACAAGGTAATTATTAGCCCAGCGGCGTAAAGAAGCTGAGCTTTGTTTTTGATCAGCTGTGTTTTTAATAAATGTAGCCACACCCTCAAAATTGTAAGAGTAGTCTTGCTTCATTTTAAGGTTGTCATTGTAGGCTTTAAAACGGGCTTTGCCTCCATTTAAGATAACGTCTAATGCCGCTTCAGGGATAGATGATATTTTATCTTGTAAGGAAAAATCATAGTGTTTGGCAATATTTTCTAATTGCCTAAACAGCCAATTGTTTTTCTTTTTGCCATGAGGTTCGATGCCGCCTTGCTGAATAGACAGCTTCCTATTAGGTATGATTTTATCGGTGTCAACTTCTTTGATGTAACCTATACCGTTACATTTTGGGCAAGCGCCTTTAGGTGAATTAAATGAGAAAAGATTAGGTTCAGGCAATGGGTAAGAAATCCCTGTTGTAGGACACATTAAATCTTTACTGTAAAAACGCGGATGGTCATCATCTTTTTTCAGAATCAAAAGCGTGCCATTGCTTTCGCTTATCGAGGTCGCAATGCTACTAGCTAATCTTTGCTGAATGGATGTTTTATCACTTACCTTCAATCGATCTACCACTATCTCGATATCATGCGTTTTATAGCGATCTAATTTCATCCCTTTCTCGATTTCTCTAAGCTCACCATCAACGCGAACTCTCAAATAACCTTTTCTGGCAATTTGTTCAAACAATTCCCTGTAATGCCCTTTTCGAGCTCTTACAACGGGTGCCAGAATGCTAATATTAGTGTCTAAATAGCTTTTGGTAATAGATTTACGGATGGCTTCATCTGTATAGCTCACCATTTTTTCGCCGGTTTTATAGCTGTAAGCCGTCCCGGCTCTGGCATAAAGCAGCCTTAAAAAATCGTAAATTTCTGTGATGGTGCCTACGGTAGAGCGTGGGCTTTTGCTGGTTGTTTTTTGCTCAATGGCAATAACGGGTGATAAGCCTTCTATTTTATCAACGTCCGGTCGCTCTAATCCACCCAGGAATTGGCGAGCGTAAGCTGAAAATGTTTCTATGTAGCGCCGCTGCCCTTCGGCATAAATGGTGTCAAAAGCAAGCGAAGATTTCCCGGAGCCTGACAAGCCGGTAATCACCACAAGTTGGTTTCTCGGAATATCAATATCAATATTTTGGAGATTGTGCTCGCGGGCACCAAATACCTGAATTTGTTCGTCTTCGCTTTTCATATTGTAAAAACCGCAAAATTATCAAATTAAGCTAAAGCGCAGACTAACTCAGCCTTATGTTTTATTAAAAGCATGCTAAAATTTACTTGAAAATGATGCTTTGAATCAACCTCTACAAAAATCTATCCCTCTAACCTCCAAAAGGGAATTTTTTAACCGAAAATAGTTTTCCAGATGATTCTAATGTCTGTGATTAAGCTGTAGTTTTTGATGTAATCCTTATTGATGGCTACTTTTTTCGGCCAGATCACCTCATCGTTATATCGCTGTGGATCGTTCTGCCTGGCCAGTAGGTCTTCCTCATCTTTAAAAGCCAGTGATGCCGGACCGGTTATTCCGGGCCTAACAGATAGTATTATCCTATCTTCACCTTGAAGTTGGTCTGCATAACCTGGGACATCAGGTCTTGGTCCAACAAAGCTCATATTGCCAATCAGCACATTCCACAGCTGTGGCAGTTCGTCAAGCTTGGTTTTGCGGAGGAAACGCCCAAATTTAGTGATGCGAGGATCATTAGCTTTAGTAACAAAGGAATCTACTTCTTTATGGGTACGCATTGTTTTTAGTTTGTAGAGCTTAAAGGAAACTGCGTCCTTTCCGATACGCTTTTGACTAAACCAACCTGATGAGCGAGTGGATAAAGAAGATAACAGAATAAGTAATAGGAGAAAGGGTAAGCTAAGAAATATACCTAGTAGCGCTAGCCAGATATCTAATATTCTTTTGAGGACTTTTTGATTAGATTTCAACATATAATAACTAGGATGCAAACCTAATTAAATTTGACATTAAATTCATTTGAATAATCTACTATACATTATAATTTAATCTTGTAATGTTGAAAAATTAATTCACTTAGCTAAATGCTTTGGCGAGTAGGCAGTGTGAAACTTAATTAATATAAAAAAACGAAAAGCCATTAAGGGATTTTATTTTGGTAGCCCTATTCAATATCACCTGCTAACACATATGCATTATTTAAATTTTTTTACTTTTTTTGATCTGTCTTTACCTCCATTTCTAACGTATTCATCAGCTAGACCAAACAAGCTAATGGCCTTAACAATATTAAAGCTAAGCTTAGTGATACATTTCACAACTGGATTGGAGCTATTATCTTTATAACAAAACTTGTAAAGCTTGCTGAAAGCTATAACTTTAAATTCTGACTTTCTGAGGAAACCCTATTTAGTTTATTTAAATTGTTTTTAATGCACTCTGAGTTCATTTAAAATCTTTCAAACAAACTGGTTGGTTATTACGGTTTTTCTTAGTTAGGGTTATGGTTTAACTCGGAATTATGGCGGGTTCACTTCGATACAATTGAATGTTTTTTGATGAAACATTCAATCACTCAG
>JAVLBJ010000074.1:0-10467 GCA_031581455.1 Psychroflexus sp.
TGCTAAAATCATCATGGCATGCATCTATGGATGGGGTTTGTTGAATGGCTGGGGTATGAAAAGATTCTATGAAGAAAGATCCATAGTCAAAGCAACTGGTATCATTGTTATCCAGCCTAAACCAAATCTCCTGATTTTCAGATGTACTTTGATAACTTTCAGGATCTTGTATAATATTGGCTTCATCAATGGCATCTTGTTCGCTTAAATAATAACTGACCGAATTGTCATTAACACTGGCCGATCCTAAGATATCAGAATCATTTTCAGTTAAATCAAAAATAGCCAAATCAGTTCCTACAGGCGCACATTCCTCTAAATCGTTGGCTGTGCCGGCATCTGCACTACCTTGAAGCAATTCAAATGAATTAACATCGAAACACAATCCACTTTGGTTTTGAATTCTTACATATATAGTTTCAGGGATAGAAGCAGCGGGATATGTCTCCGGGTTTGGAATAGGATTAGTACCGTTAAACGCGTCATTCTGCGTGTTATGGTAAGTGATAGCAAAGATATTTTGATTTTGCGCCCCTAAAACATTAGGATCATTTTCTGTTAAGTCAAACTCAATATCAGTAGGGTCGCCACACTTAAATAAATCTTCAACAGCTGTAACAAAAGGATTAGGCTCAACATCAACACAAATGGTTTCTGTATATGTACAACCAAAGTTATCAGTAGATTGATATACATAGCAATTTTGACCTAAGTTAGGTGGTGTAACCGTAATTGTGTTTCCCTGGTCAGGGAAGTCAGTCCAAAATTTATCTTCATCAGCGATAGATGGTGTAAAAGAAGCATCCGGTGGTATAATACTTGGATCAAAATCTAAAAACCACTGAAAAATAAAACCATTATCAATACTCAAATTATCTGTAATTTGAATAGTCCAATCACCATTTAATGGAACACCTACTAGGTTATTAAAGTCATCACTAGGCGCATAAGTTCCCGGTGAAATAGATGGTCCCGGTGGTGTTCCTGCTGTTTGTGTAGGGCCATTAACTAATAAAGTACTGGCTGAATTTGAAAAGCAATATTGAAATCCTTGTCCTGGATTATTAGTAGCGTCATTATCAATAGGGCTACCCAGATAAGTAGCGCCGCCACCTTCTGCAAATGTTTTCAAAAAAATCTGTGTTCCATCCGGCGCTATAAGGATTATATCTAAATCACCTAAATAGGAGTGCTCTATTCTTAAACAAACATTAAGTAATTCACTTGCATCATTTAAAGTTTGATCATCATCAAAGCAATCTACGGTAATCGAGCTAAAGTATGATGAGCCATTACCGTCAGGTAAAAATGTAGTTCCACTAACCGGGAGCGCACATTCTTCTTCAAACGGAACTGGACTGGCTGATCCCGTCAATTGCACCTGATCACCCTCACAAATAGTAGTTTGGCTAGCACTTAACGAAAAACTTGGCTCCGTACCGACCTGAACCTGTAATTCATCAATCACCGGATCGCAATCTTGAAATGTACTTGTTAATTCAACAATATATAAGCCGGGATCAGTAAAAGTATTCGTTACATTGCTACCTGTAGCAGTATTCCCGTCATCAAAATCCCAGGAGTAGGTTATTTCACTTGGGTCGCCGTTAGAGAGCGCAGAACTGACATCAAATGTAATTTCATCATCTTTACAAACGCGGTAGTTAGGATCAACAAAAATTGAAGGTGATACGCTAAATGAATTATCAATTAGAGCACAAGGTTCCCTACATGAAAGTGATGCAACCCAGCCATCTGTTTCCAGAAATTGATCAGAACTAAACACAAAAGTTAAACAACCTGAGGTGTTTTCATCAGAAGCAGTAAGCTCTAAAGGGGCGTCTCCATCAGCAGGGTTGACTACATTTCCGGTTAACTGCGCTAATTGCGTACCTGAAGTATCCGCTCCATCATAAACCGTCATGACATCTGTACCGCCAGGTGTTTGAAATTCAGAAAAAGTAACAACAATTCTTTCACTTGATGAATCATCTGGACATATTGTATAGGTAAGGTTTTCATTACTACTGTAATCATCATTAGCACCACCACTGTCATAAAAAGTTCCGCTACAAGTATTTATAGATCCGTTTTGCATCAGGAAATCCTGCGCTGAAGCTCCACATATGCCTAAACATAAAAATAATAGTGTAAAAAGGCTATTTTTCATAAAAAGCTGTTTTTAAAGAACCAACAAAAACCAATCATTCTTTGTGTTAAAAATATTGGTAAAATAACAAAAATATTTAAAGAAACTGTTAAGTTAATTCGTTAAAATTCATCTACTTCATAAACGCTGATGCAAATAGGCCTTAAAATTATATCTTTGCAACTACATTATAATAATGATATGAAATTGAATGAAGAATTAAATGAAGTAGAAGCTATAGGAGATAACCACACAGCCACTTCTAAGGAAAATCCTGTAAGATCTGACGCTTTTAAACTTTCTGACGATGAAAAGATTAAGAGAATCCAGTACCATGTACAAGAGATTCTTGATACATTAGGTATGGATTTACATGATGATAGTATTAAAGGCACTCCGCTAAGAGTTGCTAAAGCTTATGTAAATGAAATTTTTGGGGGATTAAAACCAGAAAAAAAACCTAAAGCATCAACATTTGCTAACAATTATGAGTACGGGCAAATGCTAGTGGAAAAAAATATTGTAGTTTATTCTACTTGTGAGCATCATTTACTGCCCATTATAGGTCGAGCTCATGTGGCATATATATCAAATGGTAATGTGATTGGATTATCAAAAATGAATCGTATTGTTGATTATTTTGCTAAGCGACCGCAGGTTCAGGAACGAATGACCATGCAAATTGTAGAAGAGCTGCAAAATGCTTTAGGAACTGATGATGTTGCCTGTGTAGTTGATGCTAAGCACTTATGTGTGAATTCGCGTGGTATAAGAGACATAGACAGCTCTACGGTAACCAGTGAATTTGGCGGAAAATTCAAAGATGAATCCGTAAAAAAGGAATTTCTTCAATATATCAATCTGGATACCAAATTTTAAATATGGCTTTATATCAGGAATTTGATCTATACCTTAACAATTCTCTTACCGGTAAAAAAGAAAAATTCCAACCTGTAAAAGAAGGCTATGTAGGCATGTATGTTTGTGGCCCTACGGTTTACAATAAAGTGCATTTAGGCAACTGCCGTACGTTCATATCTTTTGATTTGATGTATCGCTATCTGCTTCACTTAGGCTACAAAGTAAGGTATGTTCGTAACATAACAGATGCCGGCCACCTGGAAAACGATGCTGAAGAAGGTGAAGACCGCATTGCTAAAAAGGCCAGATTAGACGAAATAGAACCTATGGAAGTGGTACAAAAATACAGCCTTGATTTCCATAAGATATTAGAGCGTTTTAATAATTTACCCCCAAACATTGAACCTACTGCGACCGGTCATATTGTTGAGCAGATAGAAACCATTAAAAAAATCATCAATAATGGTTTAGCCTATGAGCGTAACGGCAATGTTTATTTTGATGTTTTAAAATATAATGAAAGCAAGCACTACGGGATTTTAAGTGGTCGTAATCTTAAAGATATGATTGCGCATACAAGAGTATTAAGCGGCCAGGATGATAAAAAAAACCCGCAAGATTTTGCTTTATGGAAAAAAGCAGAACCTCAGCACATCATGCGTTGGCCTTCACCATGGGGTGTAGGCTTTCCAGGTTGGCATCTGGAATGCTCTGTGATGAGCGCTAAGTATTTAGGTGAAAATTTTGATATACACGGCGGCGGAATGGATCTCAAATTCCCACATCATGAATGCGAAATTGCGCAAGGTCAGGCTGCGAATGGTGAAAATCCGGTTAATTATTGGCTACATGCTAATATGCTAACCTTAAATGGTAAAAAAATGGCCAAAAGCACTGGTAATAACATATTACCGGATGAAATCTTTAGCGGCAACAACAAAACCTTATCAAAACCATTTTCACCAATCATCACGCGGTTTTTCATGTTACAGGCACATTATTCTAGTGTTCTTGATTTTTCTGATGAAGCCCTATTATCTGCTGAAAAAGGATTTCGAAGAATAACACACGCTTTAGATCAACTAGAAGACTTAGAACCATCTGAAGAATCTACCTTAGATATTGAAAAATGGCGTCAAAAATGCTATCAGGCCATGGGCGATGATTTCAATTCCCCGGTATTGATTGCCCAACTTTTTGAAGCTGTAAAAATGATCAACTCTGTCGCGGCAGGAAAAAGTCAATTAAATGAGAGTCAACTCAATATACTACGTTCAACTTTTCACGACTTCTTTTATGATATTTTAGGTTTAAAACATGAAGTTCATCAACAACAAGAAAATCAATCTGAACTTTTGAGTGAATTAGTTCATTTATTGATTGATCAACGGAATCAGGCACGAGCCAATCGTGATTTTGCTACAGCAGATGCTATCCGCGATCAGTTAAAAGCTATTGGTGTTCAACTTAAAGACAGCAAAGCAGGAACTACTTTTGAACTTGAGCATGCTTAGCCTTAAGCAAATACTGATTTTTCCTTTTGTGATATTAATCAGGATATACCAATACGTTATTTCCCCTTTGCTGCCAGCTCATTGCCGGTTTCAGCCTACTTGCTCTGCTTATAGTCTTCAGGCTTTACGCAAACACGGCTTGCTGAAAGGTCTGCAATTGTCCATTAAACGGATTAGCAAATGCCATCCCTGGGGTAAAAGTGGATACGATCCCGTGCCCTGACATGTCATAATTCTTAAGCTTAAACCTAGAATTGACTTAAAGTAAAGTCATGTTGAAAATGACGGGTTTTTTTAGATTCAATATTTAAACATTTTAGGTTTTAGTTTCCTAAAAAATTACGTTGACCTATCAAAGTCAATTATCTATTAAAAATATCAATTGTAAGTGGAAAGATAAATTCCTTTTTAAGGCGAATAATTGGTTCCTCGATATAGGTATCACCAATTGCCCTAGCGCTTTCGCTTAAAAACGGCGATCATGAAAATGGCCAGGGTGAAGAACTGCCCTATTCGAGCGATATAGTCGCCATGATCCGCGTAAAAAGTCCGTTTTTGTTCTATAGGTATGGCAACTGATATGACCGCAGGCTCATTATAGTTCGTTTTATTTAAAACCCGAGCATAAGGATTGATAGCTCCGGATATTCCCGTATTAGCAGATCTTACAATGCTTTTGCGCATCTCAATAGCACGTAGTTTCGCATAGCTCCAATGCTGCTGATGACCTTGCGTATCCTTCCACCAGGCATCATTCGTGATAATGCTCAAGAAATCAGCGCCATTCTTGACATAACCGCCCACATAAGCTCCGTAAACCGACTCATAGCAAATGATTGGTGCAGTTTTCGTGCCATCGCTCAAAGTAAAAACCTCTCGATCATCTTGTGTGGTCTTCATCGCCACCGTTCCGCCCAGATCGATCATCAAATCACCAAGGATAGGTTCTAAGGTAGATTTATAGGGAAAGTTCTCAACGCCAACGACGAGCTTGGATTTATAATAAAGACCTGATGCTGTATCAGGTTTTTTAAAATAAGCCGCATTGTAATCATTGAACCAGATGCCTTCTCTTAAGAAATTGCTTTGTGCGCTGGTGTGCTTTTCATCTCTAATGATCTTATACATGGAAATACCACTCAGCACGTTTAGGTTTGGATAGCGATCCTGCAGTTCATCCGTCATTTGACTTATCGGCGCATTTTGTAGCTGATGCATTCGGGTGCCATTGGCAAAAACGGTTTCCGGTAACAATAAAAGATCGATGGAATCATTCAATTTTGAACGCGTACGTTTGAGAATCATTCTTTTAATTTCATCATCATCCAAATCATATTTTTCTTCATAAGGATCAATATTCGGTTGGACGATCAGCACTTTTTTATAGGTATTATATTTTTTAGGCTGATAGCCTTTGATGATCAACGACAAGCCTATAGGGACCAAAATAAGCAGAATAGAATAAAAACTGCGCCTATAGATGATGGCCCTTTCACGATGTTGTTGATATAGTAGTATAGATTTAAAAATAAAGGCGTTCATCAACAACACCCAGAGACTGCCACCAAAACTGCCGGTATATTCATACCATTGTACCGCAGCCGTATATTCAGAAAAAACATTTCCCAGGTTGAGCCATGGCCAGGAGAATTCCCAGGCAAGGTGCATTTTTTCGAAGCTAAGCCAAATTCCTATAAAAAAACTCATAGAAGCCGTGAAATTGACTTTGTAGGCGATAATATGATAGATCTGAAATACCAGCGCCATCAATAAACTGTTGACGAAAATGGCAAAGGCCGCTCCAAAGGGCGTGGAAAAATAAAGCCAATAGGTCGTCCCGATGTTCCAGATGAAAAAGGCCAGATAGGCAAGCGCGAAAACACGCCAATTCCTGTATTTGGTTTTAGATTGTCTTTCCTGGAAAGCTAAGATCAATAAGGGTACAAAACCTAAGAAAGCCAGAAAAGGGAAGCCGTAAGTTGGCCAGGAAAGGAAAAATAAAACACCGCTTAAAACTGCTAAGCCTACTTTTTTTATCATTACACAGCTTGCTTTTGGGCGGTGAGTTCAGCGATCTTGATGATAACCTCGGTTGCCTTGACCATACTTTCTGCTGGCACATATTCATAAGGACCATGAAAGTTATGACCACCGGCAAATATGTTAGGACAAGGTAAGCCTTTATAGCTCAGTTGAGCGCCATCCGTACCGCCTCTTATCGGTTTGATGATCGGCTTTATGGCTAATTGTTCCATCGCTTCTTTGGCGATATCCACGATATGCATCTTATCAGTGATATGCTTTTTCATATTAAAATATTGATCATTGAGCTTAAGGTCAACAGCGGATTCCCCAAATTCGTCTTTTATCGCCCGTATGCTTTCCTGAAATAGTTTTTTGCGCGATTCAAAGATATGTTCATCGTGATCACGGATGATGTATTGTAAGGTGGTTTTCTCAACACTTCCATCTATATCGGTTAGATGAAAAAAGCCTTCTCTGCCTTCGGTCTTTTCCGGTGTTTCATTCTCTGGAAGAGTATTGATGAACTTTGATGCCGGATACATGCTGTTGATCATTTTATCCTTGGCATAACCGGGATGTACCATTTTCCCGTAGAAAGTAATCTTGGCCTCGGCCGCATTGAAATTCTCATATTCCAATTCGCCGATCTGACTGCCGTCCATGGTATAGGCATGGTCTGCACCGAATTTATCAACATCAAATAGGTGAGCACCGCGACCTATTTCCTCATCCGGCGTAAAACCTATGCAAATATCACCATGCCTGATCTCCGGATGCTCCATCAAATACTTAGCTGCGGTCATGATCTCGGTCACACCGGCTTTATCATCTGCGCTGAGCAAGGTATTCCCATCGGTCGTGATCAATGTTTGGCCTTTATAAGCTTTCAAATCGGGGAATTCATCAGGCGACAACCAAAGGTCTTTTGATTTATTGAGCAAAATAGGTTTTCCGTCATAATTCTCGTGTATCTGCGGCTGGATGTCAGTGGCCTTAAAATCTGGCGAAGTATCAAAATGACTGATAAAACCAATGGCAGAAACTTCCTCATTTACATTGCTTGAGATCCTGGCCATCACATAAGCATGCTGATCAATGCTCACCTCTTTTATTCCAAATCCTTCGAGTTCTTCTTTGAGCAGATTGGCCATATTCCATTGGATATCAGAACTCGGCGTGGCTTTTCTTGCAGGATTGCTTTGGGAATCTATCTTTACATAACGTATGAAACGGTCGATGACATCTCGCTTATCGATCATGTTGATTTTTAGCTCAAAAATAGCGAATTTTTCTACTTTCATCTATTGCTGAAAGGATTTGTTTTACTTTTGCCAATATGGGAATTTACAAATCTATCTTACGGCCGATACTCTTTAAAGTAGATGCGGAAAAAGCGCATCATTTTAGTGTCAGGTCAGCCCAACTTTTAATGAAATTGCCGGGTCTAAGGTCGTTAGCTAAAAGCTATTTTAGGGTAGATCATCCCAGTTTAGAAAGGGAAGTTTTTGGTTTGAAGTTTAAGAACCCAATAGGCTTGGCCGCAGGTTTTGATAAGAATGCCGAATATATCGATGAAATGGAAGCTTTTGGTTTTGGTTTTGTAGAGATCGGCACCTTAACCCCGAAAGGTCAACCCGGAAATCCAAAGAAAAGAATATTCCGTTTATCGAAAGATCAGGCCTTGATCAATAGGTTAGGCTTTAATAACCGCGGCGTTGATGATGCTTTGCCCAGATTGGCCAGGAAGAGGAATATTATAGTTGGCGGGAATATAGGAAAGAACAAATCAACTGAAAATGAAAATGCTAAAGCCGATTATCAGTATAGCTTTGAACAACTCTATCCTTATGTGGACTATTTCGTCGTCAATGTCAGCTCGCCGAATACACCGAATTTAAGGGATCTTCAGGAAGCTGAGCCGTTAAAGGAATTATTAAGCTTACTGATTGATCTACGGAATGAAAAATCGGAAAGGAAACCAATTTTACTAAAAATAGCGCCCGATCTATCGCAAGACCAATTGGATCAGGTGATTGATATAGCAGGAAAAGTGAAATTGGACGGATTGATTGCCACGAACACGACCTTATCCAGAGAGGCATTAAAGTCAGTTGATCGGAAAGAAAAAGGTGGATTAAGCGGTCGGCCTTTATCAAAAAAATCAACGGATATCATCCGTTATATTTCTAAGAAGACAAATGCTCAACTACCCATTATCGGCGTTGGCGGTGTGTTTACGGCTCAAGATGCGCTTGAGAAATTAGAGGCTGGCGCATCACTGGTCCAGATCTACACCGGTTTTGCGTATGAAGGACCGAATATGGTAAAACGTATCAATCAAGGACTGATAGCGCAATCCCAAAAATGACCGAACAACTCATTCCATTCCTGATTGCTTCTGTTGGTTTAACGCTTTCGCCGGGTCCGGATATTCTCTATGTGCTAACATTGAGTATCACAAGATCAAGGTTAAAAGCTGTATTATTTGCTACAGGTTTAGTCACCGGTATTATTTTTCATACGGCATTGGTGGCGTTTGGTATAGCTGCATTGATCAAGAACAATGAGTTGATATTCGATATCATCAAATACATAGGAGCCGCTTATCTGGTTTTTTTAGCGGTTCAGGTATACCGATCAGACGCCGGATTTGAAACCAAGGAGGAGAAAATGGATACGAAAAGATCGCTTTTCTCAACCTTTAAGAAAGGCATCTTAATGAACGTTTTGAACCCCAAGGTCAGTTTGTTCTTCCTGGCATTTCTCCCCGGTTTTATCTGGGATGCTGATAGCCTTGTTAGTGTTCAATTGATGATCTTGGGATCATTATTCATGCTACAAGCCTGGTTGATCTTCTTTGGCGTCGCTCAACTGGGATTCCTGATCAATTTGAACAAAATAAACGCTTATGCTTTCATAGCGAAATGGTTACAAATATTGATATTGATTGGAATCTCAGTTTATTTGCTTATCGGCTCGTAACCGCTTAAATTTACATCAGAAAAACAATATTTTTGAGCAAAGTTAAAATCATAGAATGTCCAAGAGATGCCATGCAAGGCATCAAATCTTTTATTCCTACAGATAAAAAAGCATCCTATATTCAAAGTTTGCTGGCCTGTGGTTTTGATACCATAGATTTCGGAAGTTTTGTATCACCTAAGGCCATCCCTCAAATGCAGGATACTGCTGATGTGCTAAGCCGATTAGACCTAAGCGAAACCTCATCTAAACTTTTAGCCATTGTAGCCAATTTACGCGGCGCAAAAGGTGCTTGTCAACATCCGGAGATCGAATATCTGGGTTACCCTTTTTCAATATCTGAGAATTTTCAAATGCGGAATACTCATAAAACAATTGCTGAGTCATTAGAAATTCTTGAAAATATCTTAGAAGTGGCTCATAAGAACGATAAGCAGGTGGTCGCTTATCTTTCAATGGGCTTCGGCAATCCTTATGGTGATCCCTGGAATGCAGACATCGTAAGTTATTGGACCGATAAATTAGTAGAAATGGGTATTCGAACGATCTCTTTATCCGATACCATAGGAAGTTCAAAACCGGCAGATATTACCTACATATTTGAATCTTTGATTCCTAAATATCCTGATGTGGAATTTGGTGCCCATTTACATACCACACCCACAAGCTGGCGAGAAAAAATTGATGCGGCCTGGAATAGCGGATGCAGTAGATACGATGGTGCTTTAAAAGGCTTCGGAGGCTGTCCTATGGCAAAAGATGAACTGACAGGCAATATGCCTACTGAGAAATTAGTTGATTATTTTGTAAGAAAAAACAAAAAAATAATAAGCAAAAAAAAATTAGAAAAATCACTAGAAAAGGCAAAATATATTTTTTAAAAACCAAATTATTTATTAATATTGCGTCCATAATTAAACTATTAATATAAGTTAT
>JAVLBJ010000075.1:0-10343 GCA_031581455.1 Psychroflexus sp.
CGTATTGAAATAAATAATCAAAGCTTTTTAGCTTTTGGTCCTATAGCTCAGTTGGTTAGAGCACTTGACTCATAATCAAGTTGTCCCTGGTTCGAGCCCAGGTGGGACCACATTGAATATCAAAGTCTTACAGAGATGTAGGGCTTTTTTTTTGTCGTTGTAACACTTTTGTAAAACAATTAGCCAATAAGCTTGTTTTTTTAAAGCTGAAGAAGGCTTTTTAAATCTTATACTTACCTTTGCAACAAATATTAAAATAATTGTATAGCATGCAACTGTACAACACACTTAGCGCTGAGGAGCGCGCAAAATTAATCGATGAAGCCGGTGAAGAGCGGTTAACACTGTCTTTTTATAAATATGCACATATTGGTAATCCAGAAATATTTAGAAACCATCTTTTTATAGCATGGGAAAAAATGGATGTACTGGGGAGAATATATGTAGCGCACGAAGGTATCAATGCGCAACTATCCCTGCCGGCTAAACGTTTTAATGAGTTTAAAAACTTTATAGATAATATTTCATTTCTTAAAGGGGTAAGGCTAAACGTCGCCATAGAGCACGATATAAAATCATTTCTAAAATTAAAAATTAAAGTTCGGCCTAAAATTGTAGCCGATGGCTTAGATGAAGATGCATTTGATGTAACAAACAAAGGTGTTCATGTAGATGCGCAGCGATTTAATCAGCTTATAGAAGATCCGGATACTATACTGGTAGACATGCGAAATCACTATGAAAGCGAAATAGGTCATTTTAAAAATGCGATAACGCCGGATGTTGATACATTCCGTGATTCATTAGACATCATTGAGCAGGATTTAAGACCATTTAAAGAAGATAAAAAATTAGTGATGTACTGCACCGGAGGTATTCGTTGTGAGAAAGCCAGTGCTTATTATAAACACAAAGGCTTTAAGAAGGTTTACCAATTAGAAGGCGGTATTATAGAATATGCCAGACAAGTCAAATCAGAGAATTTACCTAATAAATTTATCGGTAAAAATTTTGTTTTTGATGAAAGACTTAACGAGAAAATATCAGACGAAGTGATTGCTCGCTGTCATCAATGTGGAAAACCCTGCGACCAACATACTAACTGTGCTAATGAAGCTTGTCATTTGCTGTTTATCCAATGTGATGAATGCGCAGAAAAGATGAATGAATGTTGTTCTGATGAGTGTCAATCTATTATTAAATTACCTTTAGAAGAACAGCGAAGAAAACGAAAAGGCAAAAAAACTAAGCGTAATATTTTCCGTAAAGGTCGATCTGAGAAATTGGCATTTAAGCATTGATTTTTACAGTTGATACTTTTGTAATCGCCAAAAATTTAGCTGATTCAGTTGAAGTATTATCTTCTCCGTAATAAATTAGTATTTTTACCCTTTAAAATAATCCGTAGCATTACAACAAATGTATTGCTAGCGTCAATATAAATAGAGAAAATATGGGATGTGGAAGCTGTCAAACTGCCGGAGGCGGTTTGCCTCGAGGCTGTAATAATAACGGAAATTGTAGTTCCGGTGGTTGTGAAAAACTAAGTGTTTTTGATTGGTTATCTAATATGCAGCTCCCGGAAGAACAAAAACCTTTTGATAAAGTAGAAGTTAGATTTAAAAACGGAAGAAAAGACTTTTTTTACAATAAAGAAGGTCTTACGCTTAGTATGGGAGATACCGTGGCTACAGAAGCACAAAGTGGCCATGATGTAGGCGTGGTTGCTCTTACAGGAGAACTGGTGAAAGTGCAAATGAAAAAGAAAAAAGTCAATCCCGAGCGCGATGACCTTCCGGTGATTTATAGAAAAGCCTCTCAGCGCGATTTAGATAAATGGCACGAGTGTCAAAAACGTGAAGAGCCCGTAAAAAAACAAGCCAGAGAAATAGCGATAGATCTTAATTTAGCTATGAAAATTAGCGATGTTGAGTTTCAGGGCGATGGCACAAAAGCTATTTTCTATTATACGGCAGAGTCTAGAGTAGATTTTAGGCAATTAATTAAAGAGTTTGCCCGTAGTTTTAAAATCAGGATAGAAATGAAACAGGTAGGTTACCGTCAGGAAGCAGCTCGTTTGGGTGGTATTGGCTCCTGTGGAAGAGAGCTATGCTGCTCTACCTGGTTAACAGATTTTAGAACCGTAAAGACTTCAGCAGCCAGATATCAGCAATTGTCTTTAAACCCTCAAAAATTAGCCGGGCAATGTGGTAAACTCAAATGCTGCTTAAACTATGAGTTAGATATGTATCAGGAAAGTTTACGCTTATTTCCTAAGATGGATAAAAAATTAATCACTAAAAAAGGAAAGGCCATTTGCCAGAAAATAGATATCTTTAAAAGAAAGTTGTGGTATGCTTATTTAGAAGAACCTAACAATTGGTTTGAACTTAATCTAGAAGATGTTCAGGAAATAATTAACAAACAAAAAGCAGATAATTTTGTAGCCTCGCTTGAAGAGTTTTCAAAAGAAGAAGACAAAAGCATGTCTATAGATTTTGAAAATGCCGTAGGTCAGGATAGCTTAACGCGGTTTGATCAGAAAAGCAGAAAAAGAAAGAACAAAGGGAAAAAACGAAAAAAACGTAACAAAAAGCAATGAGGTATTTTCTGGCTGTCTTTCTTGTCGTGGCATTGATCACATCTTGTAATAACCGACAGCATTTTGCTGAATTTAAAGACCTTAAGGGTAAATGGATAAAATCTGATACAGTAAACTTTGAGTTTATTCAGCCGGACACCACAAAACTTTACAATTTATTTTTCAATATTCGCGTTAAACAAACGTATCCTTTTAGTAACTTGTTCCTGATTTCTAAGATTGAATTTCCGCATGGTAAAGTTATTCAAGACACCTTAGAATATCGAATGGCTAAACCTAATGGCGAGTTATTAGGTGTAGGTGCGACAGGACTTAAAGAAAGTAAGTTGTGGTATAAAAAAGGGGTTAAGTTCTCAGAACAAGGAAGTTACAAAATTAGCCTAAGGCAGGCAATGCGAAAAAGAGGAAACACAAATGCCTTAGATACTCTAAAGGGTGTTCATGATTTTGGATTTATAATTGAAAAAACATTTGACAATGACAAGTGAAAAAAAATCAGCTTACAAAAAGTATATCAAAATATTTTGGTTGCTTTATGCCGCAGGTGTTCTAGGCGTGGCTTTACTTTTTTTATTAGCAAGTTGGGGCGTATTTGGAGAAATGCCCACCTTTGAAGAGTTAGAAAATCCTGAAACTAATTTAGCAACTGAAGTCTTATCTTCTGATGGTAAAACCATTGGTAAGTATTTTAAAGAGAATAGAACACCCGTTAAATATGAAGATTTGCCGGGTAATTTGGTTAAAGCTTTAGTGTCTACAGAAGACGAGCGTTACTACAGTCATGCAGGAATAGATGCTCGAGGAACCGTAAGAGCGGCCGTCTATTTAGGTAAAAAAGGTGGCGCAAGTACTATTTCACAGCAACTGGCAAAATTGCTTTTTACAAAAATCACTTCAAATAACAAGCTTGAGCGTATTATACAGAAGTTTAAAGAATGGGTAATAGCCATCCGTTTAGAACGTCAGTATACTAAAGAGGAAATCATTACCATGTACCTTAACAAGTTTGACTTTATTTATCAGGCAGATGGTATCCGCTCAGCCTCAAGGATTTATTTTGGTAAAGAACCTAAAGAGTTAGAATTGCACGAATCATCTGTTTTAGTCGCCATGCTTAAAAACCCTACTCTTTATAATCCGTTAAAAGAAAATTTTAAAGCAAACGCTAAAGAAAGAAGGAATCAAGTGTTTGAACAGATGAAGCGCAATGAGCATCTCAATGAAAAAGAAGTTGATTCATTACAGCAATTAGCTTTAGATACTAATTACTCGCCAGAGCAACATGATCAGGGAATGGCCACCTATTTTAGAGCCCATTTAAGGGAGTATCTGCAAAATTGGATCAAAGAGAACCCAAAACCTGATGGAACCGAATATAGCCTTTACAGTGACGGGATTAAAGTTTACACTACCATAGATTCTAGATATCAACAGTATGCAGAAAATGCTGTAAATAAGCATTTAAAAAATCTACAAAAGGTATTTGATGAGAAAAATAAATACAATAGTACTGCGCCTTTTAGAGATGTGACCCCAGAAGAAATCAAAAAAATAATCAATAGAGAGATTAAAAATTCTGATAGATACCGGGAGATGTTAGCTCAGGGAAAATCAAAAGAGCAAATCATGGCTTCTTTTGATAAAAAGAGAAAAATGAAGGTGTTTAGCTGGAAAGGGACTATTGATACTACCATGACGCCAAGGGATTCCATTAGGTATTATAAGTCATTTCTGAATGCTGGCATGATGTCTATGCAGCCGATAACCGGAGCAATTAAAGCCTGGGTTGGTGGCATCAATTATCAATATTTTAAATATGAACATGTTAAGCAAGCGGAACGTCAGGTAGGTTCAACTTTTAAACCTTTTGTTTATGCTACGGCTATTGATCAGTTAAATTTATCGCCTTGTTATCAATTGCCTAATACCCGCTTTACCATTCCAAAAGGAAAATATGGGCTTTTAGAAGACTGGTCGCCTGATAATGCCGGTAATGAATACGGAGGTATGAAAAGTCTTAAACAAGCACTTGCAGAGTCAATCAACACCATAACGGCTAGAGTAATGGATAAAACAGGACCTAATGCCGTCATTCAGATGATTGATAACTTAGGTGTAGACACATCTGATATTCCTTCTTATCCTTCTATTGCTTTAGGTACAGCTGATTTAAGCGTCTATGAAATGGTTGCTGCCTACAGCACATTTGCCAACAAAGGTGTTTATACTGAACCTTACTTTGTGTCCCGCATTGAAGATAAAAATGGGTCAGCACTTTATCAACATAGTCCTAAAACAGAAGATGTATTAAGTAAGGAAACAGCTTATGTCACAACGCAACTATTAGAAGGTGTAACCAAATTTGGTTCGGGTAGAAGGTTGCGCGGAACTTACGCTAAAAACCTGCCCCATTATAAAAAAGCCGTAACAGGCTATCCTTATGACTTTGAAAACCCTATTGCTGGTAAAACCGGAACAACACAAAATCAAAGCGACGGTTGGTTTATCGGCATGGTGCCAGATTTGGCAACCGGCGTTTGGGTAGGTGGTCAAAACAGATCTGTAAGGTTTCCGTCATTGTTATATGGTCAGGGCGCAACCATGGCTTTACCTATTTGGGGGAAGTACATGAAAGACCTTTATAAGGATGAAGATATTGAAGTCTCTAAAGAAGATTTTGAAAAACCGGACAACCTGTCTATAAAAGTAGACTGCGATAATGAAGATGACGGAAGTGATGATGAAGATGATGCTAACGGATCTGATTATCAGGTTCCCTTTTAAAAAGATCTTAGATTAGCCTAAAAAGTCAATTATCTTTATAAACTATCAGTTAGATAGTTTATTTTTAATAACAAAGTGTCAAAACACTTAGATTCTTTACCGCTTAACACCTTATAGCAATTGTTTAAAAAATGATAAAAATGGTTGTAGTAGCCCTAATCGCTATAATTTAGCAATATGAAGCAGTTTGCTCAACTTATTGAAACCATAGATCATTCTAATAAAACAAATGTAAAAGTTGATGCTTTAGCTGATTACTTTAAAGCGGCATCAGATTCTGATAAAGTTTGGACCATAGCCATTCTCTCTCACAGACGACCTCCCAGACCGGTAAACAGTACCTTAATTAGGCACTGGGCATCAGAATATGCCAAAATTCCGCTTTGGCTTTTTGAAGAATCTTATCATATTGTAGGCGACCTGGCAGAAACCATAGCGCTGGTTTTACCTGATCAGAAAGAGGAAAATGAGCAAACCTTATCTGAAATTATTCAGGACATTATTGATTTAAAATCTTATGATGAAGCTGATAAAAAGCAATACATGCTCAAGTTATGGAACCGACTAAACTACTATGAAAGGTTTGTTTTTAATAAACTCATCACAGGTGGATTTCGAATTGGGGTAAGTCAAAAACTAATGACCAGAGCTTTATCTAAAGCTACAGCAATAGAAGAAGATGTCCTGGCCTTTAAGCTTATGGGAGATTGGAATCCGAATCAGGTTAGCTTTGATGATTTAATTTTGTCTCATGATGATCAGGCTTCGCTTTCCAGACCTTATCCGTTTTATCTGGCTTATGCTATTGAAGATAGTACGCAAGAAGAAAAAGCAACTGATTATTATTTTGAACATAAATGGGATGGTATTCGCGCGCAAATAATTCTGCGAGAAGATAAAATTTTTATTTGGAGCCGCGGTGAAGAATTGGTTACAGATCGGTATCCTGAATTGCATCAACTGAAAGACAATTTGCCAAAAGGCTGCGTTTTAGACGGTGAGATTTTGCCCTATCCCAACAATGAATTAGGTAGCTTTAAAGATCTACAGCAACGAATCGGTAGAAAAAAAGTATCTAAAAAACTGCTTAAAGATGTCCCGGTCATCTTTAAAACCTATGATTTACTCGAAGATCAGGCTCAAGATATTCGGGCGTTGCCTTTTCATGAACGAAGAAATAGGCTTGAGGAAATGTTACAACAAAAGGTGTCATCAATAGATGTGTTACAGCTTACTAACATCTATACGTTTAGCGATTGGTCATCTGCCGCTAAAGAAAGAGCCCGCGCCAGAGAAATCAGATCTGAGGGATTAATGGTCAAGAAAAAAGATGGTGTTTATCGCGTAGGCCGAAAAAAAGGCGACTGGTGGAAATGGAAGTCTGACCCATTTACGATAGATGCTGTATTGATTTACGCTATGCGAGGTCATGGAAGAAGGAGTAATCTATTCACGGATTATACGTTTGCCGTTTGGGATGATGAAAAGAAAAACCTCATCACCTTTGCAAAAGCTTATTCAGGGCTAACTGATAAAGAATTTAGACAGGTAGATGCCTGGATCAAAAAAAACACCATTGAAAAGTTTGGGCCCATTAGAAGTGTAACGCCTCATCATGTTTTTGAAATTGCTTTTGAAGGCATTGCCTACTCAAAACGTCACAAAAGCGGTGTAGCCACCAGATTCCCTCGTATTCATAGATGGCGGATGGATAAACCTATCAAAGAAGCTAACACCTTAGCTGAGCTTAAAGAAATGATACCGGACTAAATAGCTTGGCCTTTTTTTATAGAAATGTTAGCGCTATGGTAAAATAGCTGTTAGAAATCCGCAAATCCTTTATATACCTTATATTTGTATAAAATTTATAAGCAGTCTAAATTATATGACCAAGCTAGATAAGAACGAAATAAAAAAAGCCCTTTCTACTATAACCGTTGCCGGCGAAGGTCAGGATATGGTAGAAAGCGGTGCCGTTAAAAATATAGTGACCTTTGGTGATGAAGTCGTAGTAGATCTTACCTTATCTACACCGGCTTTGCACGTTAAAAAACGCGCTGAAGTTGATGTAATGAAAGCCATACATCAACATGTATATGAAAAAGCCAAGGTTAAAGTTAATATTAAGGTAGATCAGCCCAAAGAAAAAAAGCAGGTCAATGAAATTAAAGGAAAACCTATTCCCGGCATTCAAAACATTATAGCGGTTGCTTCCGGGAAAGGCGGCGTTGGTAAATCTACGATCACTACTAACCTGGCCATCAGCTTAGCCAAGATGAATTTTAAAGTAGGTTTATTAGATGCTGATATTTATGGACCATCTATACCGATCATGCTTGACGTGGCCGATGAAAAACCACTTTCTGTTAAGAAAAACGGCAAATCTAAGATGAAACCGGTGGAAAGCTATGGTGTGAAAATGCTTTCAATAGGATTTTTTACCAAACCTGATCAGGCTGTAATTTGGCGAGGACCGATGGCGTCTAAAGCTTTAAATCAAATGATTTTTGATGCTGACTGGGGCGAGTTAGATTTCTTGCTTGTAGACTTACCACCGGGTACCGGTGACATTCATTTATCAATCATGCAGTCTATGCCGATAACAGGATCAGTCGTTGTAAGTACACCACAAGTCGTAGCTTTAGCTGATGCCAAGAAAGCGGTAGCCATGTTTAATCAGGAAAGCATTAATGTGCCCGTTCTTGGTCTAGTTGAAAACATGGCTTATTTCACACCTGAAGAGTTACCGGATAACAAATATTACATTTTTGGCGAGCAAGGGGCTAAACATTTATCAGAAGATTTAAAAGTCCCTTTTCTTGGTGAAATTCCGCTTGTGCAAAGCCTTCGGGAAAGTGGCGATGTAGGCCGCCCGGCAGCTCTGCAGGAAAACACGATATTATCTGATCAATTTGACCACGTAACGCGTAATGCGGTAGAAGAGTTAGTAAAGCGTAATGAAAATTTACCGCCAACGGAAGCTATTAAAATCACAACAATGGCCGGATGTAGCGCGGTTAATAAAAAGTAAAATGGAAAATTTAGAATTGAAAAGCAATGTAGAAAAGGCGCTGGAAGAAATCCGCCCTTTTCTTAAAAACGATGGCGGCGATATTTCGCTGATAGATATTGAAGATGAAAAGCTGGTGAAAGTACAATTGATGGGAACTTGCGTAGATTGTTCTGTTAATCAAATGACCTTGAAATCAGGTGTAGAGATGACCATTAAGAAACACGCACCGCAGATAGAAAAAGTTGTTAATGTAGAAGCCTAAGTATATGACGATTGTCATAGGAGTTTATTTTAGGTTGATAGAATTTTGTGGAAATTAGAGTTATGATCAAAACGGATATTTTAATCATCGGAGCCGGTCCTACCGGTTTGTTTACAGTTTTTGAGGCAGGATTATTAAAGTTAAAATGCCATTTGATAGATGGTTTACCACAGCCCGGCGGACAATTAGCCGAGCTTTATCCTAAGAAACCCATATATGATATTCCCGGCTATCCGGAAGTGAGTGCCGCCGGTTTAGTCGATAATTTAATGGAACAAATTAAACCTTTCCAACCGGGATTCACGCTGGGTGAAAAAGCTACAGACCTTAAAAAATTAGAGAACGGCAATTTTCTGGTCACAACGGATGAAGGCACAGAACATGAAGCACCTATCGTGGCCATTGCCGGCGGATTAGGCAGCTTTGAGCCCAGAAAACCCGCTTTAGAAAATCTGGAATTTTACGAAAAACGTGGCCTGCATTATATGGTTAAAAATCCACAGGCATTTGAAGGTCAAGATATCGTGATCGCCGGTGGTGGCGATTCTGCATTAGATTGGTCGATTGTACTATCTGATATTGCCAGTAGTGTTACACTAATCCATAGAAGAAACGAATTCCGGGGCGCGTTAGAATCTGTTGACCGTGTTAAAGAGCTTAAGGACATGGGCAAGATTAACCTAATCACCCCAGCTGAGATCACTGCCATTCATGGTAAAGACAAAGTGGAAGCACTGTCAATCAAGAAGAACGATACGAAAGAAGAATTCAAATTACCGACTGACCACTTTATTCCGCTTTTTGGACTTTCCCCAAAATTAGGACCGATAGCTGATTGGGGTCTGGAAATAGAGAAGAATGCCATTAAAGTAGATAATTCGCTGGATTATCAAACCAACATTCCCGGCATTTATGCCATTGGCGATGTGAACACTTATCCCGGAAAGCTCAAGCTGATCCTTTGCGGATTCCACGAAGCCACCATGATGTGTCAAAGCGCTTATCAACGGATTCATCCGGATAAAAGATATGTGATGAAATACACAACCGTTGGCGGTGTTACCGGCTTTGACGGGTCTAAAAAACAAGCGCCTAAAGCTGTTGTCAAATCGCTGGACTAAGTTGAATGGACATCAAACTCAAGATCACAGACCGTGAAGGAAAGCATCATGAAGTTGACGCACCAACCGATATGGCGCTCAATCTGATGGAAGTGATGCACATGAACGAAATCGCCCCCGAAGGTACAATAGGTGTTTGCGGTGGTATGGCCATGTGTGCCTCCTGCCAGTGTTATATCAAATCTAATAAAGTAGACCTGCCCGACATGCAAATGGAAGAAGAAGCCATGCTTTCTGAGGCCTTTTATGTCAAAGACAACAGCCGCTTAGGTTGTCAAATCCCGATTACGGAAGAATTAGACGGGCTGGAAGTAGAACTGGCTCCGGAATCATAATAAGTTGTAAACTTAGTTCCTCTACCAAATAATTCATTAACTGGTATTAAATATACCTCATGGCAGAGTCAGTATCATAAAGTAGCTTTGAGTAATAGCCCAATTTACAATCTACCAATGATTAATAATTACTCACATGCAGATAATGAAATTGAGTATAATTTATTATTATTGTCTTATTAAATTTTGAATGGCTGTTTAAACACAAACAGCCATTCTTTTAATC
>JAVLBJ010000076.1:0-9825 GCA_031581455.1 Psychroflexus sp.
TCGCTACATTTCACAAAAAACCACCTGCCTTGCCCGTAAACAGGCTCGAACTGCCAATTCTTTAGATCAACCCCTGATCTTTAGCTTTTAAGACCAGATAATTGTCTTTTTTATGATCCGTGTTAAAATAGCTTTTAAGGCTGGCCTTACGTTTATCGATCGCTGACATGGAAAGACCGATCATTTCCGGCAGGTCCTTACTGGGATAACCTTCCGCCAGTTTTTTGATGATCTTTCGGTTAGGGCAATCTAATAAAATATCAGATGAACTGATTATTTCCCACGCTTTTAAAAAAGTAGGACTAAAGGTTTGTCGGCCATTTAAAATATCCTGGAAATGAGCTTCCAGCTGCGCTCCATCAAAATCAGTTTTTACCAGAATACCGGCCGGTTGGAATTCCTGATACAGGTCAAATAATATCAATGCTTCGTTATGTGACGTGATGAAACAGAGTTCTGTATGCGGCATTTGTCTTTGAAAAATAAATGCCAGGTCGGCACCACTGTAAAGATCAAGTTCTTTATAGGCTGGCATATTTAGGTCTAATAGGGCAAAATCTACATCCTGGGCTTCTTCATTGTCTATTGCAAATTCATAAGCATCTTTGAGCGAACTATATTTATGGAAAGTAAACTCCACAGAGTCGTTCGCCAATTCAAATATAGACGCGTAAGCATCTACTTGCGCCGGATGATCATCTATAATGAGCACGTTCATTTCCATACTTGTTCAAAGATATAGCTTTATGTATGAAATTACCCTTTTTTTGAAAGATTGGAATAGATACAAAAAGCTTATCAAAGAGCAAGGAGCTTAAACCAGTTTCAGTGCTGTTCTACCTTCTAATTGATCGAGAAGCTGCTGCATATCTTCTGAACGGACAACATCTTTCTCGACCTGAATGATCTTATCCGGACCTTTTACATGAACATCGCCAAAGACGTTTTTGATATACTCGATCTCATCAACTTGTATCTTGTACTTCTTAAAGAACAGGCGTTTGGTTAAAGTTTCTTCATTTAGCGAAATGTAAGGGTAATAATGATCGAAATAGGAACTGATAAATAATGAAATAGGATATATGAACGCAAATAATCCTAGTTCGATCGACGCTTCGAATAGCCAAATGAAGATCGCCGCTACAATAGCAAAAATGGATAAAACGATACCAATTATTCTTAAATATTTGAATTTAGGCTGTTTATAGATTTCGACCATGATCAAGCTAATTTTAAACTTGTTCTGCTTTCTAGTTCACCTAACAAGCTTTGTTGATCATCTTCGCTGATGAGATCATTATTCACGGATATGATCTTGTTCTTTCCCTTTACGTGGATGTCGCCAAATACCTTTTTAATGTATTCGATCTCATCGATATTGATCTTGTGCTTGATGAACAAATCATACTTGATGAGTTGGCCATTCTTAATTTCCAAATTCGGATAAAAATACATCGTGAAGAACATGATCAATGAAACAATCGGCAGCAATAGATCAAAATAGTTATTGAAATTTAAGAGATCATCAGCGGTAAATAAACGCATTAATTGCATGCCTAGGAACAAACTCCAAATAGAAATAAGAACAACGGCCGCATTTCGCCTTTTATGTTTTTGATATATTTTCATATCGATAAGTTCTAACAAAAATAATAAAACCATTTTTATTTCACGCTCATTAATGAATAGCCCACGCAAAAATATTACTATTTTTGCGTAAAACGAAAACGTTTGCGAATATGTCCTTAACTAACCAAACCCTCGGTGAGTTCATCATCGACAATCAGCGTGCATTCAAATATTCTTCCGGGGAATTGTCCCGTTTGATCAATTCGATAAGACTGGCGGCCAAAGTTGTTAATCACGAAGTCAATAAAGCGGGACTCGTAGATATCTTGGGAGAAGCCGGCAATCAAAATATTCAGGGTGAAGATCAAAAAAAACTCGATGTCTACGCCAATGAGAAGTTCATCCAAACCTTGATTAATCGCGAAATTGTTTGTGGGATCGCCTCAGAAGAAAACGATGACTATATAGCCATAGAAGGATCAAATAAAAAAAACGATAACAAATATGTAGTGCTGATGGACCCATTGGATGGTAGCTCTAACATAGATGTAAACGTTTCCGTAGGGACGATTTTTTCTGTTTATCACCGGGTTACGCCGCTGGGTCAACCGGTCACGGAAGAAGATTTCCTTCAGCCCGGCAATCAGCAGGTCGCCGCCGGTTATATCATTTACGGAACATCTACCATGCTTGTCTATACGACCGGTCATGGCGTTAACGGATTCACCCTTAATCCGGCGATCGGCACTTACTATCTGTCCAATCCTAATATTCGTTTTCCCGAAGATGGGAACATCTATTCCATCAATGAAGGGAACTACAATTATTTCCCGCAAGGCGTGAAGGATTACATCAAGTATTGTCAGCTCCATGAAGGTGACAGGCCTTACACTTCAAGGTATATCGGTTCATTGGTTTCGGATATTCACAGGAATATGATCAAAGGTGGCATTTATATTTACCCGCGCAGTGCCAAATCTAAAGATGGCAAATTGCGTTTGCTCTATGAATGCAATCCTATGGCGTTCATCGTTGAGCAAGCCGGCGGTAAAGCATCTAACGGACTCCAGCGGATCATGGACATCCAGCCAAAGCAGCTCCATCAACGTGTACCTTTCTACTGTGGTAGTAAGAACATGGTGGAAAAATGTGAATCCTTTTTAGCTAAGGCAAAAGTGTAGCATTAAGACACCTTCCCTGATAGCAAAAGAAAAACTATATTTGCTTGCTAAAATAATCCGATAAGTTTTTTTCTATGAAAGAACTCCTCCAAAAATACGAGCAAAAAGAGCCTGAGATCGTCTTTCACTGGAACGACCCGGAAACCGAGGCGAAAGGCTGGACGGTCATCAACTCGCTTCGTGGCGGAGCTGCCGGTGGCGGAACACGAATGCGAAAAGATCTGGACAAGAATGAAGTGATCTCTCTGGCTAAGACCATGGAGATCAAGTTCACCATCTCCGGTCCGGCCATTGGTGGTGCTAAATCCGGTATTGATTTTGACCCAAGCGATCCCAGAAAAAAAGGCGTTTTAGAACGTTGGTACAAAGCGGTTTCGCCTTTGCTCAAAAGTTATTACGGAACAGGTGGTGATCTTAATGTAGATGAGATCAATGAAGTGATCCCTATCACGGAGAACTGTGGCGTTTGGCATCCGCAGGAAGGCGTTTTTAACGGATTTTTTCAACCATCAGAGGCAGATAAGATCAACAGAATAGGCCAATTGCGAAATGGTGTGATCAAGGTATTGGAAAATGATAAATATTCGCCTGACCTGAACCGCAAATACACGGTTGCTGATATGATCACCGGTTACGGTGTCGCGGAATCGGTAAAACATTATTACAATATTTATGGCGGTAGTGTAAAAGGCAAAAAAACCATCGTTCAGGGGTTTGGGAATGTAGGCTCATCAGCAGCATTTTACCTGTCCAAAATGGGGGCTAAAATCACCGGCATTATAGATAGAAATGGTGGTTTAATTAAAAAAGAAGGCTTTACCCATAATGAAATTACACAACTTTTTCTACATAAAGATGGTAATGAAATGGTGGCAGATCATATGCTTTCCTTTGATGAGGTAAATGAGCAAATTTGGCAATTAGAGGCTGATGTTTTTTTACCATGTGCCGCATCCAGATTGATAGAGAAAGATCAAATTGATAACTTGATCAATAATGGATTAGAAGTAGTAGCCAGTGGTGCTAATGTACCTTTTGCAGATAAAGGGATCTTCTTTGGTCCAATTATGGAATATGTGGATGAAAGGATCAGTTTGATACCGGATTTTATAGCTAACTGTGGTATGGCAAGAGTATTCGCCTATTTTATGGAAAGACGTGTACAAATGACGGATGACGCTATCTTTAAAGACACATCTATCACCATTGAAAATGCTATTCAAAATACATTTGACCATAACAGCGATAAAAAAAATATAAGTCAGGCGGCGTTTGAGCTCTCCCTAAATCAGCTTCTCTGAAAAACTAATTATTAAAAACTTAATTTAGCTGATTATTAATGTTGATAGAATGATAAAATAGCAGTTAAAACAGCCTGGGTTTAGATATTTATAAATTTTAAACTAAAGGCTTATCTTGTGGGTGTTTAAGGCTTAGTTAAAGCTAAAATTAAATAACTTTCTGTATATGAAAATTTAGGCTTTTCAAGTATATTTACCGCGATTTAAATCACTTTATGATCGCGTTATTAATCACCATTTTTGTTATTGGTTATTTAGCCATAACCTTAGAGCATCCTTTAAAATTAGACAAAGCCGTTCCAGCCTTAATTATGGGCACCAGTATGTGGGCTGTCCTGGGGATCGCTTTCCATCAGGGCTGGATAGATGTCATCGATGAGGACGGTCAGGTTTATTCTATGCTTAACGGTAGTCAAAAAATAGCTCATGAGGGATTTGAGCACAATTTAATTGTTCATTTTAGTAAGATCGGAGAGATCCTTTTCTTCCTGATCGGCGCGATGACTATTGTTGAAATTATCGACTTGCATCGCGGATTTGGGATCATAAAAAAAGCTATCACAACAAATAACAAAAAGCGATTGTTGTGGACTCTTGGTATTCTGGCCTTTGTGTTATCTGCTATTATCGATAACCTAACAGCGACTATCATATTAATCACCTTACTAAAAAAACTGCTAGCTCGACGCAATTACAGATTATGGTTTGCGGCAATGATCATTATTGCTGCTAACTCCGGTGGCGCCTGGTCACCTATCGGCGATGTGACCACGACCATGCTTTGGATCGGTGGGAAAGTATCATCAATAGGCTTATCTGAGCATGTTATAGTGCCATCAATTGTGTGTTTTATTGTTCCATTTTTAATTGCTATCAGGTTAAAACCTTTTCGAGGTAAGGCAATGCGAAAAGAAATGATTATTAATGAGGAAGCAGAGAGATTGCTAAGCAGTAAAACCATGCTTTATGTAGGCTTAGCAGGGATAGCATTTGTGCCTGTTTTTAAGATAGTTACCGGTTTGCCACCTTATTTGGGGATGATGTTTAGCTTAGGCGTAATTTGGCTAGTATCAGAATACATAAAACCTGAAAAGAATATGAAACGTGACAGGCGTTATGTATATTCTACCCATCGGGCATTATCTAAGATAGAATTTTCAAGCATCCTGTTCTTTATGGGCATTTTACTTGCGGTTGGCGTTTTAGAGAGTATAGCCATTAACGTTGATACCGGAACCGGCATCAATGCTTTGCGTTATGTAGCCGAAGCTATTTCTGATGAAATTCCTAATATGGATGTTGTTGTGATTTTAATCGGAGTACTTTCTTCTATAATTGATAATGTTCCTATGGTGGCCGCCACTATGGGTATGTATGATTACCCGCCTGATCATCCTATGTGGCATTTTATCGCTTATTCTGCCGGCACAGGTGGAAACCTATTAATCATAGGAAGTGCGGCCGGCGTCGCGGCCATGGGTATGGAAAAGATAGATTTTTTATGGTATCTTAAAAAAATTACCTGGCTGGCTTTTACAGGATTTATCTCCGGCGCAATGGTTTTTATTTTAATTGAGAATTATTTCTATTTTGAGTAAAACAGAGTTAGAAGGCCAGCTTATCAATATATCTGAATGATTTTATTTTTAGGTTAGTAATATATCAATTACTTTAGCGTTGTTAAAACTATAAACGCTTATATGATCTTATTATCTAATATTCAAGCATCTGGTCAGGAAACAGAGCAAGTTTCAGAAGAAAAGACGTTATCATTTGTCGATTTATTACTTAGCGGTGGATTAGCAGGGCAAATCATCATCTTTATACTGGCTATTCTTTTGTTTGCCGCACTATATATCTATTTTGAACGACTTTTTGCCATCAAAGCGGCCTCTAAGACAGATAAAAATTTTATGTCTGAAATTAAAGACCATGTGTCTGATGGTAAAGTTGAGGCGGCTAAAGTGAAATGCGCTCAGGAAAACTCGCCCGTAGCCAGACTAACTGCAAAAGGTATTTCCAGAATTGGTAATCCCCTGGAAGATATCAATACCGCTATAGAAAACGCCGGTAGATTAGAGGTTTATAAGTTAGAAAAAAATGTAAGCATCTTAGCAACCATCGCCGGAGCTGCTCCTATGATAGGTTTCTTAGGAACGGTAATAGGTATGGTTCTTGCTTTTCATGAACTAGCCACCAGCGGCGGACAAGCAGAAATGGGTTTATTAGCAGAAGGGATTTACACAGCCATGACCACAACGGTTTGCGGATTGGTTGTTGGGGTTGTTGCCTATATTGGCTATAATCACCTGGTTGTTAAAACAGATAAGATAGTCCATCAGATGGAAGCTACAGCAGTTGATTTCTTAGACTTATTAAACGAACCGAGTTAATATGAATTTACGCGGAAGAAATAAGGTGAGTTCTGAGTTTAGCATGTCGTCAATGACAGATATTGTTTTTCTGTTATTGGTATTTTTCATGCTTACCACACCGGCGGTGACACCTGAGGCATTAGATTTGATTTTACCAAAAGCTAAAGGAAAATCTACTAATCAGCAGAATATTTCTGTAAGTGTCACTAAAGATGGCGAATATTACGTAAACGGTGATAAAGTGAGCAAAAATAGATTAGAAAGCACGATACAGGGGAATTTACAAGGCGTTGAAGATCCAACTATTATCTTAAACGCTGCTAATCAATCTGTCATACAAAACGCTGTAGATGTGATGAGCATTGCCAATAAGTATAAATATAAAATCATTTTAGCGGTAAAACCTAATTAATTTGGCATTCTTAAAAAATAAAAATCAACGGAAATCATTCATCATCACAAGTGTAATTTACTTATTGTTGATTTTATTGCTACTGCTAACAGGACTCAGCTATTACGATCCGCCCAAACAAAAAGGCATTGCTGTAAATTTTGGCACTATGGATACCGGATCCGGCGATGTACAGCCTGATCAAACGGTTAAAACAGCACCGGCAAAACAAACCACGCCACCACCTCAAGAACAAACGCCACCGGAAACCTCTGAAGCTGAAAATGAAGAAGTCGTTACTCAAGATACTGAAGAGGCACCAGTGATGCCGGACGAAGAAGCTGAAAAAACAGAAAAAACTCCCGAAAAAGAACCAAAAGAAACAGAGCCGGAGAAAAAGCCGGTAGAAGAACCCGAAGAAACCGAAGAAAATCAGACTGAACCCGTTGAAGAACCTACGGAAAACGAAGAACCGGTAGAACCGGAACCTCAACCCGATGAATCGACCACAAGCGCATTGGACAATGTCCTGAACGGTCCGGAAAACGATGGCGAATCTAATCAAGGGGAAGGCGATAATAAAACCGGTGGTGACAAAGGTAATCCCGATGGAGATAAAAATGCTAGCTCATATTACGGAACAGGTAAAGGCGACTCCGGAGATGGGAATTACCGCTTAGGTGGTCGAGAAGCTTTGCAAAAAACTAAGTATGTGCAAGATTGTAATGAAACCGGTAAAGTAGTAGTTAGAATTGAAGTCAACCGTCAGGGAAGTGTTATTGCGGCTACACCTGGTGTAAAAGGAACAACCAACAACAGCGATTGCCTTACTGATCCGGCTAAAAGAGCAGCTTTAGATACTAAATTTAATGCTGATGCTGATGCGCCATCGCGTCAAGTAGGTTATATTACTTACATATTTAAATTATCTGAATAAATATGAACTACGATGAAACGTTGGAATGGATGTTTCGCCAACTTCCTATGTATCAGCGTCAGGGGAAATCTGCTTTTAAAAAAGACCTGAAGAACATCAGGCAATTTTGCAATCACTTGGGAAATCCGCAGAAAAAGTTTAAAAGCATTCACGTAGGCGGCACAAACGGAAAAGGGTCCACATCTACTATGATCGCTCACGTGCTTAAGGAAAACGGCTATTCAACCGGTCTATACACTTCACCGCATCTAATCGATTATAGAGAACGTATTCAGGTAGATTTTAATATGATTTCCGAAAGTTTTGTAGTTGATTTTATCACGCAACACCACCAATTTTTAGAGGTTCATAAGCTGTCTTTTTTTGAAATGAGCGTAGGAATGGCCTTTGCCTATTTTGCTGATCAAAAAGTAGATTTCGCCGTCATTGAAGTCGGTTTAGGTGGTCGATTAGATTCAACTAATATCATCCAACCAGAAATTGCTGTCATCACGAACATCGGTTATGATCACATGGATATGTTAGGCAACACCTTGCCCGAAATCGCCTTTGAAAAAGCAGGGATCATCAAAAGAGACATACCGGTCGTTATAGGGGAGCAGCATCATGAAACACAAGCGGTTTTTAAAAAAGCAAGTGACAGCAAACAGGCAGATTTATACTATGCTGATTCAATTGCTGATGATAGTCAATTTAAACAATTTTTATTACCTCAATATCAATATAACAATATGGCAACGGCTCAGAAAGCACTCTCTGTTTTAGTTGATATTGGCGTAATTCAATTAAACAATATCCGGCAGAGCATTATAAGTCTCATTAAAACAAAAGGGATTTACGGAAAATTTATGCAAGTTTCCAGCCAGCCTAAAATTATTTTAGATGCCGCCCATAATATACCCGCGCTGGAAGGCTTATCTCATGAGATTTCCAAATTAACTTTTGAACGATTGTTTATTATTTTTGGAAGCGTAAAAGGTAAAGATATTCTGGGTTTATTGAATCTTTTACCCAAGACAGCCCACTTTTACTTTTGTCAACCTTCAGTTCCAAGAGCTATGCCTGTAGATAAATTAGCTACAGCAGGTCAGACATTAGATTTAAGCTTTAATAATTATAAATCTCCCACAGAAGCCTATCTAAAAGCTGAGGCTCAACTAACTGATAATGATTTGCTGATTGTTACCGGCAGCACATTTTTAATAGCTGACTTATTGGAATTACCGGAAATAAAAAATAAGTTGGGTTAATTTTATTGTGTGTATTTGAAATTAACTGTATATTTGCATTCTCAAATTTAGGGCGTGTAGCTCAGTTGTCTCCGATAATTAAAAAATCTATTGATTTTGTCAATTATCGAGAGTCCTCGTAAATAATTCAAAATCAAATATTTTGTTATTTTCGGGATTCAGAGTATTAAGTAATAATTGGGGCGTGTAGCTCAGTTGGCGCCGATAATTAGAAGATCTTCGATCATCGTAAATTATCGAGCGTCCTCGAAAATAATTCAAAATCAGAGATTTTGTTATTTTCGGGATTCAGAGTGTTAAGTAATAATTGGGGCGTGTAGCTCAGTTGGTTCAGAGCATCTGGTTTACACCCAGAAGGTCAGGGGTTCGAATCCCTTCGCGCCCACTAAGCCTCTTTTATAAGAGGCTATTTTTTTTGTTTTTTAACTCTTCCGAGGCATCGGGAGGCCTCAATAAGATGATCTTTAATCTTCGTCAATTATCGAAAGACCACGAATAATAATCAAAATCAAAGATTTTGTTATTTTCGGGATTCAGAGTGTTACTTTTGAAATACGGGTCATTAACTCAGTTGGCGCCGATAATTAGAAGATCTTCGATCATCGTAAATTATCGAGCGTCCTCGGAAATAATTTAAAATCAAAGATTTTGTTATTTTCGGGATTCAGAGTGTTACTTTTGAAATACGGGTCATTAACTCAGTTGGCGCCGATAATTAGAAGATCTTCGATCATCGTAAATTATCGAGCGTCCTCGGAAATAATTTAAAATCAAAGATTTTGTTATTTTCGGGATTCAGAGTGTTACTTTTGAAATACGGG
>JAVLBJ010000077.1:0-9651 GCA_031581455.1 Psychroflexus sp.
TAACTAAATGTTAAATTTATATGGACACTTATAACTCTTAACTATTAAATAGCTCAATTGATTTTAATAGCAAGATATCATTGCTATGAAAAAAAACGCCAAATGCTTTTATTGCTCGATCTATCTGAATTTTAATCGGTTACAAATGAATCAATTTCAAACATCATTTAATTGTTAATATTAATATCGGATAAGTGTATATATTTTATTATCCGATAATAAATTGTATATTTGTGGTATGTGGAATATCGATGTATCATATCGGGAAAAATTGCAACCTACTTTCGACAGGCTTTATCAGAAAAAGGCAGTTTTAAAAGAAGCAAGACCGCTTCCTCAGATAGCTCTGCGAAAGATCCAGGAAGCTTTGGCCTTAGAATGGACCTATAATTCTAATAGTATTGAAGGAAACACATTAACCTTACAGGAAACTCAATTGGTTCTACAAGAAGGTATCACTATAAAAGGTAAATTGTTGCGCGAGCATTTTGAAGCTAAAAACCACGAATTGGCACTTGATCATCTTTATTCGCTGGTACATCAAGATTATGAACTTAACGTCAGGGATATTTTAGACCTACATCAATATGTACTAAGAAGCATAGAGGAAGATTTTGCCGGCAGGTTTCGTACCGCCGGTGTTCGCATCTCTGGAGCTAATTTTACACCACCTAATGCGCGAAAAGTGGCTGATCTCCTGGATGAGCTAATCGCTTTTGTCTTAGAAAATCCATTACAACTTAACGATGTTGAGTTAGCTACGGTTTTTCATCATAAATTCGTATGGATTCATCCTTTTTTTGATGGTAATGGAAGAACGGTAAGGTTGGTTATGAACTTGATTTTGCTAAAAGTAGGTTTTACACCTGCTATTATTTTAAGTACAGACCGTAAGAAATATTATACGGCACTTAATGCAGCTAATAAAGGTAATTATTTCAAGCTTAACCTATTGATGCTTCAAGCTTTAGAACGAACTATGAACATTTATTTGGGTTCGCTTCCCGATAATGATATGGAATTTACTGAAATTTCAAATTTAGTAAAGGAGGAAAGTTTACCCTATGGTCAGGAATATATCAGTTTATTAGCCAGACAAGGAAAAATTGACGCCTATAAAGAAGGGAGAAACTGGCTTACTACAAAAAAGGCGATTATGGATTATATAGCTAATCGGAAGAGAATGAGGTGATCTTTATCATTTACAACAGATCAAAACCTCCCTTGGTGAGATATTGTTTTGTGGTATCTACCTTGCTCAATATGGGCTGTATGCCTTCATCCCGCTTTTGGGTGTCAACCTTGACCTTTTTAAAATAGTAGTTACTATCTTTTTGCTTGACCAGTTGAAGTACAAAACTGTCGCCACTGCTTTCTACGAATGCGGTAACGGGCAATCCCGGTGATCTTTGCTGACCTACCTTAGCATAAGCTTCCACGAACATCCCTAATTTTAAAAAGTCGATCTCTTTCAATGGATGCGCGTGGATCAATACTTTCTTATCCGCATTCACCACATTGCTGATCTGGATGATCTCCGCCTTGAATTCATCTCGGCTCACTTCCGGTACCTGAAAGTCTATCGTATCTTCCTTATGGATTTGATCGATATCTTTCTCCAGTGCGTTCAGCTGAAGGTGGATATGGTCTGTGTTGATGATCCGCATCGCTTCTTTGTTCATCCCTAAATAGGAGCCACCCTGAATATTGATGTTCTCCACCGTTCCGCTCATCGCCGCTGTGATGGGAATGACGCCGGACAGGTTGCCATCCAGCACTTTCTTCGGGTCTAAATTCATCATTCTAAGCCGTTCCGTGTCTGCCTGGACCTTGGACTGCATATCCTTAAAACTACTTTTGACCTTTTGGTATTGCTGGACGGAAACAATGGAATCCTTGAGGAGCTTTTCCTTGCGTTCATAATTTGCCCTGAGATATTCCAGTTGATTATAGTTCTTTACATAATTTTCCTGAAAGGTCAAATAAGATGGATCTTGAAGCGTAAAAAGCACATCGCCTTGTTGAACAACATCACCTTCTATGAGATCGATGTTCTTGACGTAACCTTCAAATGGCGCATTGACCGTATGGATGAAACTGGGCGGCACGTTCACTTGACCGCTGATCCTGATCTTGTCGCTGATCTGGGTTGAACGGGTTCTGCCCAGTTCAAAATCGCCGTTGTCAAATTGCTTTTCCGTTAGTTGGATAAGATCTTCATTAAATGATTGCTCCTTGTTTGTTTCATCTTCTTTTTTCTCTGACTGTTCAGCACAACCGATCAAGCTGATGAGGAAAAGCGCGTATAATAGGTGTATGGATTTCATGATTATCGTATTAATAAGTTATTATATTGAATGACGGTCTTGTTATATCGTTCTAAAAAATCGAGGTGGTCTAGTCGGGTTCTGGTAGCTTCTTCCAGTGTTTGCACATATTCAAAAAAGTTGATCTCGCCCAGCTCAAAGCTTCGCTCCGCGGTTTTCTTGAGCGAACGGGCCAGCGGTAATCGTTCCTCTTCGAACATCTTTTTGCTTTTCTGATGGTTCAGGAACTGATTCATTAATCGCTCTTGCTCGTTGGTCAATTGTGTCTCAGCCGCCTTGAGTTGCAATTCGTCTTGTTCTATCTGGATCTTCTGCTGTTGGACCCTTGACCTTTGACCAAAAAACAACAACGGTATCTTTAGACCGATCTGGAATACCTGTAAATTCCGATCGATGTCGTTCCTTTCCGTGATGGCATAAGAACCGTAAATTCCCGGTAGATATTCGTTCTTCAATGCATTTTCTTTTTCAGCCGATGCCTTGACTTGTTGTTGAAACATTTGTAAGCTCGGATTATTTTCCATCGATACCTTATCGATTTCCAATGCCACAGGTTTTCTCCCATTGACAACAATGGATTCCTCAGGCAAGACCAATTGATCGATGGCGATCCTTAGATTTTCTACTTGAGTAGACAGTATGTTCATCTGATGATCGATACTCGCATATTTGGACCTTTCGCGCATACTGGCCAATTTCGTGGTATCGCCCAGCTCATATTTTCGTTTTAGCCTATCGGCAGAGCGTTGGTATAAGTCAGATAAAGTTCCTAAATAATTGAGCTTTTGTTGGGCGATAGAAAATGAATCGTAGAGCAACGCCAGTTGACGAACTTTTTGAGATTCGGTTAGCTGTGTAAATGAAGCGGCCAATTTTCTCTCTGCTTTTTTCTGGGCCAATCTGCTGGAATAGACCGTGGGAAAATCAAAAGTTTGGGAAATTCCATATTGATTCAGCCCTTGATCTACGCCCATCGGGATCTCATTTTCATCTTTACCGATAAAAACGCTGGTCCGCTGAAAATCAAAAGCCTCGCCTTTGGCCGCATCCGCTTTTTCTTCGTTGAGCTTCTTTGATAGAATATCATAATTGTTCTCCAGCATGATCGATTCCAAACTGTCCAGCTCGGTTTGTTGAGCTGATCCTGAAAAGGGTAACAGTGAAAGAACAGGTATCAATATGAGCAACAAGGCTTTTTTGCCGATCCTTACTTTTTTCATTTGATGAACACTTAAATAAACAACGGGCAAGACCACGAGCGTGAGTAGGGAAGAAGTGATCAATCCGCCAATGACCACAGTGGCCAAGGGTCGCTGCACTTCTGCACCAGCACCGGTGGATATCGCCATAGGAAGAAATCCGAGCGCGGTAGAGCTTGCCGTTAATACGATCGCTCGTATCCTTTCTTTAGTAACTTTCTTCATCAATTCTGGTGTGATCGCTTCTCCTTTGGCCTTATAGGTATTGATGTAATCTATCACGATGATCCCGTTCAGTACCGCAATACCGAACAAGGCGATAAATCCTACGCCCCCCGAAATACTAAACGGCATATCGCGCAACCATAGCAATAAAATACCACCAACGGCCGCAAAGGGAATGCTTAAGAATATCAAAAGGGTATCTTTTACAGACCGCAAGGCAAAATATAATAGGATAAATATCAATAACAAGGCAAAAGGCACCGCGACCTGTAATCGACTTTTCGCTTTTTTCAGGTTCTCGAATTGACCACCATATTCAACAGAGTAGCCGGCTGGAAGCGACAATGCGCTATCCAACTTATCCCTTATTTTGTTCACCACGGTTTCCAGGTCGCTTTGGCGTACATTGACACCTACAGTAGTTCGTCTTCGCGTATCTTCCCGGGAGATCATCGCCGGACTTTTCCCGTAACGGATATCCGCTACATCGCTTAAGGTGATCTTGTTGCCATTGGGTGCATCGATGATCAGATTGGAAAGATCTTCCAGACTGTTCCGTTCCGATTCCTTCAACCTGACGACCAGGTCAAAGCGTTTTTCGCCTTCAAAAACAACGCCGGTGGACCTTCCGGCAAATCCGGTGGCGATTCCATCGTTCAGGTCCTGGATGTTCAAACCATATCTGGCCAGCTCATCACGTTTAAAATCGACCTTCATCTGAGGTAGACCGGTGATCTTATCTACGGAAATATCGGCGGCACCGGGAATGTCCCTGATCAGTGCTTTGATCTCGTCGCCTTTTCGCGCCAGGATGTCCAGGTCTTCCCCATAAACTTTTATCGCGATATCAGACCTTGATCCGGTGATCAACTCGTTAAAGCGCATTTCTATAGGTTGGGTGAACTCTATCGGCATGTTCGGGAAGATAGAAAGTGCGGCTTTCATCTCATTGGCTAGTTCTTCTTTGGTATCAGCGGAAACCCATTCATCTTTCGGTTTTAAAAGTACGATGACATCGGTCTCTTCCATCGACATCGGATCGGTAGGGACTTCTGCTGCCCCTATTCTGGTGATAACCTGTTTGACCTCGGGAAACTTGTCCAGTAATATCTTTTCGATATCCGTGGTGCGTTCAATGGTCTTTTCCAGCGATTTCCCCGTTTTTAGTACTGGCTGGATGACAAAACTGCCTTCGTCCAAAGTTGGCACGAACTCGCCACCGCTCTTACTGTAGATCCAGATACCGAAACCCAGGAACACAACGCTTAGTCCGATCACTAACTTTCTGCGTTTCAATGCCCAGGAAATGACCGGATCGTAGCTTCTCGTGATCCCATCGATAATGCGACTGCCGATATTGTTGGGTTTGATGTTCCTGGGTTTTAGGAATAAGCTTGCTGCCACGGGAATCCATGTAAAACAAAGGATCATTGCGCCTAAAAGCGCAAAACAAAAGGTCAACGCCATAGGGATGAACATCTTTCCTTCAACGCCGTTCAAGGATAAAATGGGAATGAAAACGATAAAAATGATAAGCTGCCCAAAGATGGCCGAGTTCATCATCCGGGAAGCGCCATCAAAAGTGATGTTGTCCATTTCCTTACGTCTTTCCTTTTTAGGTAGGTCCTGAAGTCCCTTGTATCGCTGAAAGACCTTGAGCGCGACGAACTCCACGATGATCACGCCACCGTCTATGATGATCCCAAAGTCCAATGCGCCAAGGCTGAGCAAATTGGCCGGAATCCCAAAAATATACATCAGCGAAATGGCAAAAAGGAAGCTCAGCGGTATCATGGAAGCAATGATCAGACCAGAACGCCAATCGCCCAGAAGCAGGATAACGATAAAGGAAACGACCAGGAATCCAAGGAACAGGTTCTCTTGAATGGTGGACGTGGTCTTATCGATGAGCTCGCTACGGTCAAGGAATCCGTTGATCTTGATCCCTTCCGGCAGTGACTTTCTTACTTTATCCAATCTTTTGTTCACGCGCTGAATGACATCAGAAGAGTTGGCGCCCTTTAACATCATGATCTGTCCCAGCACCTTTTCTCCTTCGTCATTGGCGGTAACCGCACCAAATCGATTGGCATGACCTATTTGAACCTCGGCGATATCTTCTATGAGAATCGGTGTTCCATTCCGGTTAGTGACCACGGTCTTGCTTATCGCCGCCAGGTCGTTGATCAATCCATTGCCGCGGATAAAATAGGCCTGATCGTTCTTTTCGATATAACTACCGCCGGCAACGCTGTTGTTCTTTTCCAACGCCTGAAAGACCTCCCGAACGCTGAGGTTTATCGCTTCCAGTTCATCGGTAGAGATGGCGACCTCATATTGTTTAAGGTATCCGCCCCAGGTATTGACCTCTACAACGCCTTTGATGCCGGAGAGTTGGCGTTTGATCAACCAATCCTGGATACTGCGCAATTGGGTAAGGTCATATTGGTCCTCATAACCTTCTTTCGTTTCAACCGTATAGTGATAGATCTCGCCTAATCCGGTGGTTATCGGTCCCATTTCCGGCGTGCCGAACTTGGCCGGGATCTTCTTGGCGGCACTTCTTATCTTCTCGGCGGTGAGCTGTCTGGGAAGATACGTGCCCATCTCATCCTCAAAGATGACCGTGACCACGGACAGCCCGAACTTGGATATGGACCGTATCTTCTTTACGCCGGGTAGATTGGCCATTTCCAACTCTACCGGATAAGTGATGAACTGCTCGACATCTTCGGTAGATAAGCTTCTGGACGTGGTGATGACCTGGATCTGATTATTGGTGATATCCGGCACTACGCCAACGGGGATCTTGCTCAGGGCAAATATCCCATAACCGATGATACCGACAACTAAAAGACTGACTAAGAATTTATTACGCAGACTGAACTGAATAATTTTTGAATACATGGATAAATGAATAAAATTTTACAATAAACGAGTAGGATAGAAGTAAAGAATGTTATACCCGTGGCGGTTGTAAAATTTCGTTGACGAAGATAGAGGAATAATTATCCGGGAAGTAGGTGCTTAAGCCTTTATGAAGCACGGGAAGTGGGTATACCTGAAAAGCATCCGTAGCTACATAAAAAACGATGTGCGAAGTATGGTTCTGATGGAATGGCAAGTCCTCGTGACCCTGATGTTCTTGCTGATGTTCCGCTTTCTGCTCGCCATAATGCAACTCGATGAAGGTGATCAGGTCGTGCCCGTATTCTTCCTGATGGAATTGGTAATGCTCATAGAACTCACCGACCTGCAACAAGTCCACCGGATTGATCCCGATGGATTGTAAACTAATCAATATACTTAGCGCTATTTGAGCAATGGATTTCATCACTCACAAAATTAAGGCAAAAGTCCTTTATTTGTGTAACTTAGGTCACGTAAGGGCTTAATTTATTTTGGGTTTAAATAAGTGAGAGTTAAAGAGGAATTGAAAATAAATAGATTCATTGTCTTTTATACATATCTTTCAATAGACCCGCTTTCAGTTCATTAAGCTCCTGCTTTTCATCTATAAAATCTACTAAGTAATTTTTATAATAATCATATTCCAGATTGTAAGCTTCTTCAGCCTTTAGTTTATTAAAGATGGTTTGAGCTATTGCTATTATCTGCTCAAAATATAAATGAGATATAGAGATATTTTCATCATTCATATCAAGATGTGCAATAAATTTATCTCTTGCATCCTTAACTCCTTTTTCCTTTATCAATCTTTAACCGTTATCGATCAAGCAATTAATTTCATTGCCCAATTTACCATTGAAAATAATATTAGCCAATTTTTCTAACGAGTGTTTACCATCCGCTTCAAATAAAATATTCAATTGAATAACTAATTGATTTGAAACCAGTTCGTACAAGAATTTAAATTTGGTTTCATCTTTTCCAATTTTACTTTGTTGTTCGTATAGAGTTTTTAAATATTTGAACTCATTGTCAATTTGAAAGAATTTATAGTAGATAGCTTTGATGCGTTCATCCAATCCCACACTTTCATTTTTGATATTTATCCCAATCTTTTTTCATATTCCTCACAAGACGTATGACATCTTCAAAATCTTCTCTATTCATATTAAAAGTCGCTTTTCCAACTTGAAAATAAAATTTTAACGGGTCGTTGGTTTTGCTTTTTGGGTCAAATTCAGCGCCAATCGCTAAATTACCTTCTTTGCAAAAAGCAACGGTATTTTTTGGGCTTTTATCGAATTTTTGGCGGTCAGAGATGAATTGATATAAATTTTGAGCGCAATCGTAGAACTCGTAAAATCTTTCTTTATCTAAAAGCATTTCTTGTTGATCTACGTCAACTTTATATTGAGTAGCATTCGAGTTGACATAACTTAGATAGTTACTTGAAAATACTGATGTCCCTACACTCAATTGACCTGTCTTCACTAGATTTTGATTTGTTACTTTTACCAAAAGGTAATGTGTTACGTCCTTCTTTGAATCTAACCTGTATTTTTTTAGATAATCGATTTTTAGGTACGAAGCTTCACTACTAAAGAACGGATTATATTTTTCTTTTAGACTATAAACAGATTCTGTTACCGTTTGAGAATGGACAGTAGTAGAGAAAACCAGCAAAAAGCTAAGGATTAAAATTACGTTTCTTCTTATCATAATTGTTGAAAAAATAGCATTCCATTCCATAACTGCCCTTTATTTTATAAAATTACACAAAATCTAAAAATACCGATTGCTGATATGCCGGATTCAAGATTCATTAATAATTCGGTGTTGTTAATTTTCCTTCGTTGAATTTATCATTAAAGGTTTTAATTTTTCCACTGATTTCTACTTTGGAAAAGTCAAAATTGTCCAATTGATTTTTTGATGCTAACACATTTCCACCAACTTTTTTAAGAGATGATATCTTATGACATCTAGTCTTTCTTAAATTTAAATTTCCTCCAACCTTTTCTAAAGACTCTAAAGTTGCATATGTATTTTTCAAATTTAAATCACCGTGAACAATTTTTAAAGGTTTGATAGATTTTAAATTATCTTGATAAATATGATTAGAAAACCACAAATCTCCACCAACTTCTGTTAAATTCCCAAAGTCATTCATTTTACCATCGATGCCTATAGTTCCGTTTATTTTTTCTATTTGTCCAAATGTTTTAATGAAATTTTCTTGTAAATACCCATGATATCTATGAAATTTTTCTCTTACAATCATATCTCCATTAATAACTTTCGTTGCAAGTACTAAAAAATAATTCCTAATTCCTCTCTCAATCTGTAATAAAAATGGATTTTGGTTTAAATCAGGTAGTTCGAAGAGCGTTTTAAATTCATCAACAATATAACCCGTTGTATCTTTTAGCCAGTTAATAGCAACTTCTTCTTGGGCTTTTTTATCTAGTTTGAATTTATTTGGGAAATCGGGTACTTTTACGTTGGGATGCTTATGTGTAGAAATAATTAATTCCCCTTTCTTTATTATTTTATCTGAAGATTCATCAGATTTAATATTTAGTCTATTTATAATGTCATCTTCCTGAATTTTAACTGAGAAGTTAGCTAACTTTTTAAATGGTATCCCTTTCTGGTCGATGTATTTATAAATTTTCGACATTTCTATTATCTTATTTCAGCTTGCACACAATTTCATCATATCAAGATAAATAAACCCATTTAACGAAATTATTTGCTGGACAACATAACACAGACACTTTTATCCGTCAACATTATTCCAAACCTTAAAATTTTAATAAAACTAAGAAAAACCAGCCAATTAGATAATCCTACACAAAACAACTTTTCAATTATTAATCTTCAAACACGTTGCAACAAGCAAGTAACCGCCGGGATGTGTGATGTTGATAGCTTAAGATGGAGTGGGAAGGCATTTTCCTCTTTGAAGGTCGTAATTGGATTTTCGGCTT
>JAVLBJ010000078.1:0-9605 GCA_031581455.1 Psychroflexus sp.
AAGTGCATAAGGTGTTAAGACATGTTGCTTAGTCACTTTCTTATAAGTCTGTAAAAAATTAAAAAAAAATTAATATATCAAATTCAATAATTTAATAATTTATTGAAGATACTTCAAGGTAATAATAAAATTAATTTAAATAATTTTTATATTTTTGAACTTTAATCATAAAAAAATCAAATGAAAAAAATCTATTATTTACTGATTGGGCTGATTTTGGCTTCACCAGCTTTCTCCCAAGAATTACCAAAAAATGGCACTCCAGGTAAATGTTATGTTAAATGCATTACTCCTGATAAATTTGAAGAAGAAAAAAAAACAATAGTAGTGGAAGAAGCCTACACAGTTTTAGAAACAAAACCTCCTACCTACAAAACTACTACAGAAGAAGTGTTGGTAAAAGAAGAATCCAAAAAATTAGAAGTTATTCCAGCGGTATATGAAACCGTCGAGGTTGAGTATATTTCTAAAGAAGAAGCAGAAAAGCTAAATGTCATTCCAGCTTCTTTCGTTGATGATTTCAAAAAGCTACAAATTTACCCAAAAACAGGTCGTTGGGAATATAAAATGCTTGAGGATTGCCCGTCTGCCGATAAAGATGATTGTATGGTTGCTTGTTATGTTGAATATCCAAAACAGATGCAGACCGTAAAACTTAAAAATCTAGAAAAAGACGCATCTACAGAGCCTGAAGCTATTCCTGAAAAAACTTCAGTTTATGAAAAGCAGGTAGTAAAAACTCCTGCTCGAGTAGAAGAAAAAATAATCCCAGCCAAATATGAAACAATAACCAAAAAAGTTGTTGACGAGGAAGCAAAAGTTATTGAGAAAACTATACCAGAAGTTACAAAAACCGTAACTATCACAAATTTGGTTGAAAAAGGAGGAATGACTGTGTGGGAAGAAGTTGATTGTGGGCTTTTAGGTAAAAATAACATTTTACCTATTTTATATGATTACAATAGCGCTAGAATAACGGCTGATTCTAAAGGTATAATAGATGATAATCTTTTAAAGTTAATGAAAGACAAGCCGGGTTTAAATATTGAAATCTTATCTCACACAGATTCTAGAGGTAACAGTGATTACAACAAGTCTTTATCTCAACAAAGAGCGCAATCCGTTGTTAACTACCTTGTTAATAAAGGAATAGATAGAGAAAGGTTAGTGGCTAAAGGACTAGGAGAAACACAACTCCTTAACAGATGTGCTGATGGAGTAGAATGTACTGAAGAGGAGCATCAAAAAAATAGAAGAACAGAATTTAGAATAATCCAGGGTAAGTAGTTTATTTAATTAAACTTATTTCTTAAAAAAGCAACTTTCTTAAAAGTTGCTTTTTTTTATATTTAATATGGTTTTCTGTTTTTCTATTCCTTTATTTATTTGAATACCAAATTGATATTTTAATTCTTCACTCATAAGATTATCATAATTATAGTGGAAGTCCCAGTCGTATTTAGCTTCATCTGAACCGTTGTAATAAAAAGGGATATCATTTAAATCACTCAATATATTACATATTTCACTAATAGTTAAATTATCTGCTTTAATTCTGTTTTCACCAATAATATAATTACTCTCTCCTTTATTGCTCCAAGAAATTTGACTCTTTTTCCATAACATTGATGAATCTACGACTTCAAATTCATTAAATTTAATAACTTTTTTTGATTCTTCTAAAGTTATATTATGCTGATTATTAATGTGATTTTTGATTTTCTCTTTGCTATTTTTCCAGATACTCAATTTAGAACCAAATTTTATTTTTAAATCTAAATCAGTCTGCAAACTAGCTTTTGGTAACCCTAATAATTTGCTGTAAAAACTGAGAATATCACCTTCAAAATATACTCGGCTACCTGTTTTGCTTAGCTGACTTACTTTTATTTTATTAGTGTATTTTTTAGAAAAAATATCAAGTGTGTCTATTTCTGAAGGTAAATTCTCTTGTTTGCTATAATTATAATGAAATATATCCTTTAATCTATAACTTCTATTTTTAACTTTACTAGAAAGTTTTTTAATAAAATTCACATTGAGTTCAGTCGGACTTCCTTTCCAAACTAAATTCCCTTTATTATTTAAAATAATACTATAAGGGCGATATTTAACATTATACCTTTTAATATTTGATGAATTATGGTCTTGGTAAATTGCCATTTTAACTTTTTGAGAACTTATAAAACGTTTGATTTTAAACTTATTTTCATCAGATATACCTATTATATATATATCATCTTTTAGTTGGCTTTGATAAGTTTCAAGTTGTTCTCCAGCTGGCACACATGGTGCGCACCAAGTTGCCCAGAAATCTATAAGTATCAGGTTTTGACTATCAAAATTTGTGATCTTATTCTCTTGTATTACAGTCCCAACTTCTAGCTTATCTTGGGAAAAAGCCATAAAGTTAAAAATCCATAAAATTAAGAATATATATAATTTCTTCATACAATAGCGTAAATTACATTAACCCAAAAGTAAATATAAAAATATTATGCTTCTTAAACTTTAAATTACTACACACATTGAATCATTTTCAACTTTTTGAGTTACTTTCTTTGCTGCTATTAATTAGAATAAAGAATGTAATTATATTTGAAATTATCAAGGCTTCTATTAAATGATCAATTATATCTAATTCATTGGCTCTTATAAAATCTAATATGATGCTTACAGCAAGATAAAGGAAAAAGCTTATGATGTATATGTAAATAATTCTTTTTGAAAACATTGTCTAATAAATCATCACTAGCAAAAAAGATGCCATAAGCCACTTAATAGGCATAAAACAATTTAAGTTATTATTATATTTCATTTCTTATATCTTGGATATAACATGAAATAAACAAGTTTAAAATTTCAATTTTCAATTTGATTTATTTATGGTCAAATCAAGTTAGTATTCTAAATATACATAAATACTTGTTAAACTAGTTAACATTTTGTTCATCATCTTTGATTTAATTTCTAACATCCTAGTCGGATACGATCAATCCACTGCATTATCCTCCGCTTTCTTGATCCAGTTGGCTCCTATTCTTTTGGTGCTGTCTGCGCCCAATTCTCTGAGCTTCTCCACATCTTTGATCAAATTCTGATTTCCGGTTAATTTCCGCATCGCATCATCATAAGCGGTTTTTGACGTGTTGATGTTCCTGCCCACTTTCTTCAGTTCCTCAATCAGATTGACGAACTTATCGTATAAACTCCCGGCGTGTTTTGCGATCTCATTGGCATTTTGTTGCTGCTTTTCATTCTTCCACACCATATCCACGGTCCGTAGGGTTGATAATAAAGTAGTCGGACTCACCATCAGGATGTTCTTCTTAAAAGCGGTGTAGAAAAAGTTGGCATCTTCGTTCTGGGCGATGTACAAAGCCGGTTCTATCGGGATGAACATAAGCACGAAGTCGGGCGATCTGTCATCTCCAAACTGCTGATACTTCTTTTCGCTGAGTTGATTGATATGCGTTTTCATCGCCAGGACGTGCTGTTTTAAGTGCGCCTTTTTCTCCGCTTCGTCATCGGTCTTGGTGAACTTTTCATAGGCGGATAAGGATACTTTAGAATCGATGACCATTTTCTTGTCATTGGGCAACCATACGATCACGTCCGGTACTAATTTTTTGCCTTCATCCGTGGTTTGCGTGGCTTGTGTTTCATATTCCCTGCCTTTTTCTAATCCGGACTGTTCTAAAACGCGTTCCAATATCAATTCTCCCCAATTTCCCTGGGCTTTTTTATCGCCTTTCAGCGCCCGCGTCAGGTTATTGGCTTCTTCAGATACTTTGATGTTCTGCTCCTGAAGATTTTTAAGCTGCTGCCCTAATTGGGAGTTCTTCGCGATAAAATCCTGATTGTTCTTATCTACTTTTTCTTCAAAGGTCTTGATCTTATCTTTGAGCGGATTCAATATCTGCTCGATGTTCTCTTTGTTGAGATTGGTGAACTTTTCTGATTTTTGGTCCAATATCTTATTCGCCAGATTTTCAAATTCCTTGGTGAACTTTTCTTGCAATTTGGTCAGCTCGTCCTTCTGCTCGGTCAGTTTTTCCTGTAGATGATCGTTATCCGATCTTAGCGAATTGACTTTTAAGGCCAATTGATCTTTTTCGTTTCTGATGCTTTCCTTTTCCTTTTGGAGTTGTTCGATCTCTGATCGCTTTTCCTCCTGCACTTGGTTTTTCAGTTGATCTTGTTCCTCGATCTTTTGTTGTTTAAAATCGATGTCCTTTTCTAAGGATTGAATCCTGGCTGTAGTTTTTGATGCTGCCAACTTTTGACCGATCACAATGCCTATGCCTAAGGCGACCAATGCGATAATACCAGATATGATGAATTCCATAATAAAGGTTTGCGTTATATTATTCTTGCTTTTTTACTGTTTTTAAATCTAATAAATTTATAGGATTAATGCCTAATCCGCTTACATTTTTTTGACTGAATCTTACCACTTCATCATAATAAAGTGGAATGACAGGTGCTTTTTCCATCACCAGCGAATCCATTTTCCTATAAAGTGGAATGCGCTTTTCAGCAGTGTTCATTTTTAGGCTTGTATTATAGAGTGAATCAAACTTAGCGTTCTTAAAATGCGTATAGTTTGGTCCGTTTGGCGCGAAATTAGCTGAATAGAATAAGCTAAGATAGTTCTGCGCATCCGGATAATCGGCGATCCAACTGGCGCGGAAAATGCTCAGGTCTCCACGGGACCGTTTTTGTCGTATCGTAGAAGCCGGCATCACGTTGAGCGATACCTGCAAACCCAGCCGCTCGTATTCTTTTTGAATGAATTCCATCAGATCCAAATAACTGGGGTTCGTACTGATCTCCAGATCGATATTCTCTAATCCCTTTTCATCTTTTAAGGAACGTATCAACTGCGCGGCCTTCTCCGGTTGATAGGAATAGCCTGAAGTGCCAAAACCCGGCAAACCTTTGGGAATAAAGCCCTTATCAGCCGGAAAACCTATGCCGTTCCGCATGAAACGGATCATTTTTTGACGGTCAAAGCCATAGTTCAAGGCCTGTCTTAATTTTTTATGTTGGACTAGGGACGTGGTGTCATCCACGAAAATGCCCAGATATTCTGTGTTGAGATAAGGTGCTTTTTCCAGTTGGATACGCTCTTCATATTTCGGGTTTAACTCGCCATTTCCGGTGAGCATTTCATCTTTATACGATGGCGCTAATCCGCTCATAAAATCTAAATTGCCCTGAATGAACTGCATGAACTCACTTTTCTTTTCGGTTAAGAAAGTGATGCTTACGGCTTCTAAATAAGGTAATTTTCGGCCGATAGCATCTTTTTCGTGGTAATCTGTATAGCGGCGCAATACCATTTTCTCATTTTCTTCCCAGCGTTTAAGGTAGAAAGCGCCGGTGCCTATCGGATCATTTCTTAGATTGATGTTGCAGTTTTTGATCTCATCCGGGATGACGGAACAGAACTTCATGCTGAGCAAACCCAGGAATGCCGGGAACCTCTTTTTGAGCTTGATCTCTACGGTCGATACATTCTTGGCAGAAATAACATCAACATTATTAAGCACCCATGCGCCGGGCGATGCCAATGCTTTGCTTCTCAATCTTTCCAGGCTAAATACCACATCCTGAGCATCCACTTGCCTGCTTTTCCTGTCCTGAAAACAATCGTGTGGATGGAAAAGGATATCATCCTTAAGTAAGAAAGTATAGGTCAAACCATCTTCGCTGATATTCCAATCTCTGGCCAGATCAGGCTCAACGTTCAGTTGGTCATCTAATTTGACCAGCGTGTTATAAATTTGATGACAAGGCCAGATATTCCGCTGGTCCTTCGCAAAAGCCGGGTCCAGCGATGTGATGTTAGCATGTTCATTATACCGGAAAACTTTTTTATCATCTACGGTTTGATCAGCTGGAAAACAACTTGCAAACAACAGCAAGATCAGTAGAAATGCACTCATCTTGAGCCTCATCGGCTTGGATCGGTCTAAGATATGCTTGAGATTGTCGGTTAAAGTCAATACTTTTGCATTTCCTGCGAAGATAATAACTTATTTTTCGCTTAATCGGATAAAAATGAAGACGGTTGCATTTTATACATTGGGTTGTAAGTTGAATTTCTCTGAAACATCGACCATTGCGCGCGATTTTGAATCTAAGGATTTCAAGCGGGTCGAATTTTCTGAAGCGGCGGATATCTATGTGGTCAACACTTGTAGTGTGACCGATAATGCGGATAAAAAGTTCAAATCCGTGGTGAACCGCGCTTTGAAGAAAAATCCGGATGCTTTTGTGATCGCGGTAGGTTGTTATGCGCAATTGCAACCGGAAGAAATCGCTGATATTCAAGGCGTTGACCTTGTTCTGGGTGCGACGGAAAAATTCAATGTCACACAATATCTGGGCGACCTCGTTAAAAGCGAGAAAGGTGAAGTACATTCCTGCGAGATCCAGGACGCGGATTTTTATGAAAGCGCTTATGCGATAGGCGATAGAACGCGTGCTTTCCTCAAAGTGCAAGACGGTTGCGATTATAAATGTACCTATTGTACCATTCCCTTAGCCCGCGGTATTTCCAGGTCTGATGCATTAGAAAATGTGCTTCAAAATGCAAAGGACATCGCCGATCAGGATATTAAAGAGATCGTGCTTACCGGCGTGAACATCGGTGATTACGGCAAAGGCGAATTTGGTAATAAAAAGCACGAACATACTTTTCTGGACCTGGTAAAACATTTAGATGCGGTAGATGGCATAGAAAGACTGCGGATATCATCCATAGAACCTAATTTGCTCAAAGATGAAACCATTGCTTTTGTCGCTTCCAGCCGATCATTCGTGCCGCATTTCCACATTCCATTACAAAGCGGCAGTGATCGATTGCTGAAAAAAATGCGCCGCCGGTATCTGACCAAGTTGTATACCGATCGCGTTTTTGCCATTAAAGAAGCCATGCCGCAGGCGTGTATTGGCGTGGATGTGATCGTTGGATTTCCGGGAGAAACCGAAGAAGATTTCCTAACGACCTATAACTATTTGAACGAGTTGCCGATTTCTTACCTTCACGTGTTCACCTATTCTGAAAGACCGAACACGCCGGCGGCTGAAATGGCGGATCAAGTGCCGATGAACATCCGTAAAAAACGCAGTAAATTGTTACGCGGATTATCGGCTAAAAAACGTCGTGCCTTTTATGAGGATCAGTTGAAAACCGAACGAACCGTATTATTTGAAGGAGAAAACAAGCAAGGTTACATTCATGGATTCACAGAGAACTATGTTAAGATCAGAAAACCCTGGAATCCTTACTTGATCAATCAATTACATCAGGTTACTTTAGATGAAATAGATGAGGAAGGATTTATGCGTGCTTCATTAGTTCCGGAAGGTGAACCTATCGCTTAAATAGCCATGCCGATAGGCAGCATTTTCTTGTATTTTAATTTATTTCTTTTAATAAATTTTTTAACCAGTGGCGAAGTTGGCACAACGGTTACTTCTTTTTCCTTTAAATAGTCTAAAACAGCTTTAATAAAAAGCAAAATACGTTCTTCATCATGCTTTTCTTTATCATAGGTCACTTTAGTTAAGAACATATTTCTATCATTATCAGCATATTCTAAAGTAATCAACTGCTGATTAAGATGAGCTTCAAACTGCCTGTGAAACTCATTTTGATTAATGTCTATATCCTTTGACTCCATTTTTAGAGATTGTTCAAATAAATTTAAACTTGACTGGAAACTCTACTCACCTCAAGGCTTTTATTTGTAAATTTGTACTACAAATATACTACATTTGTTAATTAATTGAAAATAGGAGAATTGCCTGGTATTCGTCCGGACCATACAAGCCCATTGCAATCTGTTTATTTGATGCCAGGTATGGCAGCTGATCCGCGTATATTTGAATATTTGCGCTTCCCTCCGGAATATGATGTGCATTGGTTATCATGGAAACTTCCTCATAAGCAGGAAAGTTTACAAGCCTATGCTCATAGAATGTGTGAAGGAGTTATGCATGAAAACCCTATATTGATAGGCGTTTCCTTTGGTGGTGTTCTGGTGCAGGAAATGAGTAAAATCATCAAGGTAAAAAAGCTAATTATCATATCGAGTATTAAAACGCATCATGAGTTACCACCCAGGATGAAGTTTGCCAGAGATAGTGGTATTTATAAATATCTACCTACCGGATTTATAGATTATCTTTATCAAATAGATAGATTACCGGTAGGCAATTTTATTAAAAAACGTATTCAACTCTATAAGACCTATTTATCTATGAACGACAAGAATTATTTAGACTGGTCTATTAAGAATATCGTTTGCTGGCAACAGGATACGCCACCAGATCATTTAGTCCATATCCATGGTGATCAAGATTTGGTGTTTCCTATAAAATATATCAAGAATTGTGAAGTTGTTCATGGCGGCACGCATATCATGATCCTTAATCGTTTTAGATGGTTTAATGAACATTTAGTCAATTATTTACAATCAGATCAACCCCAAACCCATAAAACATTGTCATGAAAAAGTATTTAGATATAAAAAATCCATTTTTAAGCATTTCCATATTACTTATATTTGGGTTAACTTATATAGCAATCTCTGCTTTTAGCAACACATCAAAAGGAAAGAGCAAAGAAAAATCAACGCAGACCACGAACTTTCAGGAAGACTACAATGTGTTTTCGCTTAAGTTACCTGAAAATCCAACTTTTGCGGGGGAACCCATTCCCATTCAAGATGCTGATGTTTATGAACGCTTTGATAGAGAACTTCTGGTTAATACTTACTGGCAATCTAACGGCATCTTGTTGATAAAAAGAGCTAAAAAATATTTCCCCATTATAGAACCCATTTTAAAAGAAGAAGGTGTGCCAGATGATTTTAAGTATTTAGCCTTAGCAGAAAGTGCGCTTTTAAATGTAACTTCACCTGCCGGCGCAAAAGGGTTTTGGCAAATTATGCCGGCTACAGCGAGAGACTATGGTTTAGAAGTCAACGGTAATGTAGATGAGCGTTTTCATATTGAAAAAGCCACGCGTTTTGCTTGTGAATACCTTAAGAGCTCCAAAGAAAAATTCGGCAGCTGGGCATTAGCTGCAGCAACATATAATGCAGGCCGTTCTTATATCCTTAGCGAGTTAGAAAGACAAGAAGTCAATGGCTACTACGACCTTCTTCTAGGCGAAGAAACCTCGCGCTATGTTTTTAGAATAGCAGCTATGAAAACCATTTTTGAAAATCATGAGCAATTTGGTTTTCAAATTGATGACGATCATTATTACAAACCCTTTGCCTATAAAACGGTTGAGATAGATTCTGCCGTTAGTAACCTGGCTGCTTTTGCTAAAGATTATGACATGTCTTACAAAGTTTTAAAAATATTCAATCCCTGGTTAAGAGAAAAGAAGTTGAGAAACAGGAGTGGTAAACTTTATCAGATTAAAATTCCAACAGAAAACCATTATAAGGTTTTAGCGCCTTAATCTGCATAGTTATAGCAACTGTTTTGCTTAAAAACATCAGTATCAGGACAAAATTTAGAAAACCCTAGTGATGCCAGCCATAATTAGTAAAGAGTATCTTACAGCATTGAGCCACTTT
>JAVLBJ010000079.1:0-7264 GCA_031581455.1 Psychroflexus sp.
ACAAGAAGCACATTATGAATATATAGTATTTCAAATAGATAGTATACTAGAATCAGCTGATTAAAATTTTGTTATTACTTTGGCTTAAACAAATTATAATTATAAGTTTAATCAAAATTTAATTTATGGAAAAGCCACTTAATGTTACCCAAAAACTCATAAAGTCTCACTTGATAGAAGGTAAAATGAAAGCCGGCAGTGAGATCGGACTAAAGATAGATCATGCATTATTGCAGGACGCGACCGGAACTTTAGTACAACTTGAACTCGAGGCGATGAACCTTGATCGTGCCAAGACGGAAGTCGCTGTTCAATATGTGGACCATAATCTGTTACAAACAGATTTCAAGAACGCCGATGACCATAAGTTCTTAAAATCCGCTGCGCAACGCTTCGGTCTATGGTTCAGTCGACCGGGAAATGGCGTGAGTCATCCGGTACACATGGAAAGGTTTGGCAAACCCGGAAAGACCATGGTCGGTTCAGATTCCCATACCTGTGCGGCCGGATCGCTTGGCATGTTGGCCATTGGAACCGGTGGATTAGATGTAGCTGCGGCCATCGCCGGCAAACCTTATTTTGTAAAAATGCCTGAAGTGATGGGCGTAAAGCTCACCGGGAAATTACCAGATTGGGTAAGTGCCAAGGATGTGGTTCTGGAGATGTTGCGTCGTCATGACGTCAAAGGGGGTGTCGGTAAGATCATCGAGTATTACGGCGACGGTCTTAAAGAACTAAGTGCGATGGATAGACATGTTATCGCCAATATGGGTGCAGAACTTGGCGCGACCACAACGGTCTTCCCAAGTGATGATGAAACCAGAAAGTTCCTTAAATCCCAGGAAAGAGAAGCCGATTGGAGTGAACTTGTGGCAGATGAAGGCTGTGAATACCAATATCATGACGAGATCGTCCTGGATGAACTGGTACCATTGATCGCATTACCTACAAGTCCCGGCAATGTGGTCCCAGTGGAAGAAGTTGCCGGAAAGGCCATAAGTCAGGTCGTGATCGGTTCTTCCGCTAATCCGGGTTTACGTGATTTTTGGGTGGCCGGAAAGATCGTGGAAGGAAAGAGCGTTAGCCCGGAAGTGAGCTTTGATATCAATCCGACTTCCCGTCAGGTCATGCAGAATATGATCAAAAACAGGACATTTGCCAACTTGATTACTTCTGGTGCGCGCTATCATCAATCCGGTTGTATGGGATGTATCGGCATGGGACAGGCACCCGCCAGTGGAACGATAAGTTTACGGACGATGCCGAGGAATTTTCCGGATAGAAGTGGAACCAAGGATGATCAGGTCCATCTATGTAGCCCGGAAACGGCCGCTGCATCCGCATTGACCGGAAAGATCACCGACCCTCGAACATTGGCGGATTCGCATAAAATGGATTATCCAAAGTTCGAATATCCTACCTATGAGATCATCAACAGGGATATGTTAGTGGCACCGCCGGATGATAACCAATCGGTACAACTGGAAAAAGGACCGAACATCAAAAGCTTACCGCATATAGAACCATTGCAGGATAAATATCGCGTTCCGGTTTTACTGAAAATGGGCGATAATATTTCTACAGATGAGATCTTGAAAGCCGGTGCTGACGTATTACCGTATCGAAGTAATTTGCCGGAGATCAGTAAATATTCCTTTATCGTAGTGGACGATTCTTTCTATGATAGAGCACAAAAGGCGAAAGACCAATATGGTGGACATGTAGTGGTCGCAGCTGAGAACTATGCGCAAGGCTCGAGTAGGGAACATGCGGCGCTGGCTCCTAAATATTTAGGACAAGTTGCCGTTATCGCTAAAAACTACGCCCGGATCGCCTGGCAAAACCTGGTGAATTTTGGTATCTTACCACTGGAATTCACCGATGCAAAAGATTACGATAGTATCGAACAAGGGGATGAGATCATCCTGGAAAATGCTGCAGATCAGGTTAAGAAAGGCAATGAGGTAGAGGTGAAGTTGGTTAAGAGTAGTGGAGAAGAGCAAACTATACAAACCAGGCACTCCATGAGCGATAGACAGATACAAGTATTGATCAAAGGCGGTATCATCAATGATTTTAAAGAGAAATTGAATTAGATCATTGACTTAGATGTCAATTTTTTATCAAGTTTACTTATATAGCGGACCAAGTCCGCTATATTTGTCTTAAAAAAAATATTGGACACATCAGATGCTCATGTAGCGATCATCGGTGCCGGCGTAAGTGGTTTAGTGGCGGCGATCAATCTAGAGAAAGCCGGGATAGCTACCACCGTTTTTGAAGCAACAGACCGCGTAGGTGGTCGCGTAAAGACCGATTATATCGATGGGTTGACCTTAGACCACGGTTTCCAGGTGATGCTCACCGCTTATCCGGCCACCCAAAAATATCTGGATTATTCTCTTTTGCAATTAGAAAATTTTCTCCCTGGAGCAGTTTTATTTGAAAACGGCAAATCAGAATTATTTGGCGATCCGTTGAGAAGTCCAAGTTTCATATTGCCTGGAATATTCGGTAAACAAGTCCCGTTATCAGATAAGTTCAAATTGCTTCAATTGAGTAATCGGCTCAAGAGATCCAGTTTAGACAAGATCTTTACAGGTGATGAAACATCAACTATCGAATATTTAAAGAATGAGGGATTTTCAGATGATGTTCTACAAGCCTTCTTTTATCCGTTCTATTCAGGTATTTACTTGGAAGATGAATTGCGTTCTTCATCTAAGAAGTTCGAATTCGTCTACAAAATGTTCTCCGAAGGATTGGCCGCCATCCCTAAAAAAGGGATTCAAGCGATACCCAATCAATTATATGCCCAACTGAAATCAACGGACTTCCATTTTAATGCGCCCGTGGATAAAATAGAGGATCAACAGGTTGTCCTAAAAAACGGTAGGTCTTATGGCTTTGAGTATGTCATAACAGCAACCGACGCCAGTCATCTGATCCCTAATCTTTCTAATCAGCAAACGGAATGGCGGTCCGTTCATAATCTATACTTTTCTGTTAAGAACAAAGTGATCCATAAAAAGTTGATCGGCTTGGTCCATCGCAAGGAAAACGCGCTGATCAACAATCTACATTATGTACAAAATATCGATTCGAATTCCTATTTATTGTCGGTAAGCATCATTAAAGATTTTGATAGCTCCGATAAAAATATGGTCGATACGGTAAAGAAGGAATTGAAGCAAATCGCTGGAATAGAGGTTATCGAATTGGTAAAAAAATACCATATAAGAAAAGCATTACCCGAAATGCAGCGGATCAATTATGCCTTGCGCAAAACCGAAACCCAACTCAAGGAATCGATATTCATGACCGGTGATTACTTGTCCAATGGTTCATTGAACGCCGCAATGCTCAACGGCGAGGCCGCCGGACAAGCCGTCAGCGAAAAGATCAGGAACGGGATTATTAATTAGGTTTTGCAGATTTTAGATTTTGGACATTGTATAAAGCTGGTCTCTATTTGTTAATATTAATACGAAGTATGAGAATCTTTTCACTCAAATTTTGAAACAAACATCTTAACAAACATTTTATTTTACATAATATAAATTATAATTCAAATATATCTAATCATCATGGATTACCGCATTTAAAATTAATATAAAAAGGCATTTAACTGTTATCAAATTAAATATCATCTAAGCTGCGCATGTAATTCGGCTTCAAATGATTTTTGGAGTTTTTTCATCTGCTTATCAACTTGCTTATCGGTCATGGTCTTTTTAAAATCCTGAAACGTAAAGCTTATCGCATAACTTTTTTTGCCATCCGGAAGGTTTTTACCTTCATATACATCAAATAAATCCACATTCTGTAATAGTTTTTTATCAACCTGATAAGCTGTTTTTTCAATATCTGAAAATTGTACTGACTGGTCAAGCAATAAAGCAAAATCACGTCTAACAGCAGGGTATTTTGGTATTTCTTTAAACTGACTCTCTGTTTTCTTGCTGCTTTCCAATAACTTTTCCCACAGTAAATCGGCATATAAAACCGTTTGATTTATATTAAATTGACTTGTTATTTGCCCTTTAACACGTCCTAAATCAGCTATAACTTCACCATCATACACAAGCGCAACACCTTCTATAAGCGATTGATTTTTAGACGCCTGTGTTTTTACATTTGGTAAACCCAACTTTTGTAATAAGCTCATAACCATACCTTTAAGATAGAAAAAACTTACTGGTTCATCACCGGTTAGCCAGCTCTCCCTATCTCTATTGCCGGTTATCATCAAACAAAGATGTTTATACTCTTCATAGGTATCAACTTTATGGTAAGTTTTACCAAACTCAAAATATTTAAGTCGATTGTTTTTTCTGTTGATATTATGCTGTAAGCTTTCTAAACCTGAATACAGCATTGAAGGTCGCATGACAGAAAGATCTGAACTTAACGGGTTATAAATCTCAACAGTATTTTCTGCGCCATAATAATAAGCTTTAGATAATGAATTATTCATCATTTCGTAAAACCCATTACTAACCAATTGATTAGCAATCAAATTTTCAATTTTATAATCCTCAAATTTACTGGTATTAGCTACAAAAACGTTAAATTTATCATTTAGCGGTATATTGTTATACCCATAAACTCTAAGAATTTCCTCGATAACGTCAACTTCTCGCCTTACATCATTCCGATAAGGCGGAATACTTAATCCAATACCGCTTTCTGAAATGTTGTTTACCTTGATTTCCAGCGAACTCAAAATGCTTTTTATTTCATTAGCATCTACTTCTTGCCCTATGATTCGGTTGATTTTTTGAAAAGTCAGGAATACATTATGATTCTCAAATTTATCTGGATAAAAATCATCTATATCACTACTGATTTTACCGCCGGTAAGTTCTTTGATCAGTAAGGCAGCATAAGACAAAGCATATTCTGTGATTTCAGGATCGGTTCCGCGTTCAAATCTAAATGATGCATCTGTTGAAATGCCATGTCGTTTGGCTGTTTTCCTAACGTTTACGCTGTCAAAGAAAGCACTTTCTAAGAAAATGGAATTAGTGCCATCAGACACTCCGGAATCTTTACCGCCTAAAACACCGGCAATACACAATGGTTTTTCTGCATCACAAATCACTAAATCCTCTTCGTTAAGCGTTCTTTCTACGTCATCTAATGTGGTAAACTTTATTCCTTTCTCAAGAGTTTTGACTTCTATGGTATCATTATAAATTTTATCTGCATCAAAAGCGTGTAATGGTTGTCCCAATTCGTGCATCACATAATTTGTTACATCTACCACGTTGTTTTTTGGGGTTATTCCAATAGATTTTAATCTATTTTGAAGCCAATCTGGTGATGCAGCTATAGTAATATCGGTTAAGGTAATACCGGTATATCTGGGCGCTAAATCAGATCTTCTAACTCTAATTTTCATTTTTTTACTACGGTCATCTAAATGAAAATTTGATATTGATGGTGTATTGATAGGTGTTTGTCTGCCCTGCTGTATCAGTGCCGCACGTAAATCGCGAGCTACACCCCAATGACTCATAGCATCAGATCTATTAGGAGTCAAACCAATTTCAAATACATGATCCTCTTCTATTTCGAATATTTGCTTGAGAGGCGTCCCGGGCTTTACATGATCTTCTAATTCTAAAATTCCACTGCAGTCTTCTCCAACGCTAATTTCGTTTTCAGAACAAATCATGCCGTAGCTGTGTTCGCCTCGTATTTTACCTTTTTTAATTGTCAATTGGCTACTGTCATTGGCAGTAATAGTTGTCCCTATTGTAGCTACGGCAACGTTTAAGCCTTTTTTTACGTTAGGCGCACCACAGACAATTTGTAGCTCCTCTTCTACTCCAATATCAACACTGGTTAATTTAAGTTTATCGGCATTAGGGTGCTGTTCACAGCTAGTGACTTTACCGGACACTATACCCTTTAAACTTCCTGGTATAGATTCAAATTTATCTATACCTTCTACTTCTAAACCTAAATTAGTTAAAATCTCAGCCGTTTCATTTTCATCTAACTTAAGATTGATAAATTGTTGAAGCCAATTAAAAGAAATTTTCATTAAAAAAAATTTTGACAAATATATAAAACCCTGATGCAAACAAGTGCTTTAATAACTGCGGATATGATTATTTTTAATTTAAAAATTGTGTTATATACCTTATATATAACAACGGATATATAAACGCCATAAAATCTTATCAACCTCCTAAAAATTCAAAAAATTATTCTATTTTTATAATCTAACTTTTTTTAAATGAGAAAATAGCAACGTGTCATTATAGAGCAAGTTAAGCCGCAATTAGATTGCGGTCAATTTTTTATAAAAAGATGCATTAACGATTGGGTTGATCTGCATGCACATGTCTTTGCTGATGATAATGAATTTCTTCGGGCCGTCGATAGTGTAAAACATCAGTCAGATGATTATGATGTTATATTAAATAGAAATTTTAATCTTACTAAAAAATAACTTAAATTGATTATTCAACAGTTTAAATAAGGTCTTTTCGGGTAAACAGATTATTAAGAAACAAATATTAAAATGATAGACATATCTTTGTATTAAGGGAAAACAGGTTGATAATGAAATGTAAGTCTTGATGATGTTTCCTGAAATAAAGATAATTTAATTTTTGAGTTGATTAAAAATTTCACATAAATCCATATCATTGAAAAAAAGAACCAGTAAAATTAAAACCTATTTTTTAGTAGGACTTAAAGGAATGGCAATGGGCGCCGCTGATGTAGTTCCTGGTGTCTCCGGTGGTACAATTGCTTTTATTACTGGAATTTATGAAGAGCTGATCACAAGCATCAGTAGTTTTGATTATTCGTTAATTAAGAAACTATTCAAAGGTGAGATCAAGTCTATATGGCAACAGGTCAACGGCCCTTTTTTATTCAGTTTACTTATCGGGATTGGCATTAGCGTACTCACCTTGATGCAGTTAGCTCATTATCTTTTAGAACATCATCCTATCTTACTGTGGTCATTTTTCTTTGGTTTAGTGGTAGCCAGCATCATATATATAGCCAAACAAATAGATCGCTGGCGAATAGTCCATCTGATGGCAATGGGGTTAGCTATAGCCGTTGCTTTTTATATCACCCAACTTACGCCCGCAAGTGGAACTGATAATTTACTTTACATTTTCATTTGTGGTTGCATAGCCATAAGCGCAATGATTTTACCGGGTATTTCTGGTGCCTTTATATTGGTTTTAATGGGTGCTTATGCTACCATAACTAAAGCCGTAAGTGAATTTGACTT
>JAVLBJ010000079.1:7364-9481 GCA_031581455.1 Psychroflexus sp.
GGAATTATGATGGAGATGATCAGATGTTAACGGCAGTTGCGCTAGCTATAATAGGTTTTATACTTATTTTTGCATTAGAATATTTTTCATCTAAGCATGAAAAGCACTGATATCATAGCAATTAAATTGATATATAATTTGTTTTTTAGATGGATAAATAGCTACAATACAGCAATAAACATAGTAACATGCAAAAGTACGGATTAGTAGGTAAAAGCTTAAATCACTCATTTTCAAAAACCTTTTTTGAACAAAAGTTTGAAAAAGAAAACATTAATGCGGTTTATGATAATTATGAACTGTCAAGTATTAATGAAATCAAATCTCTGTTTAAACCCAGTAATAAAATAATAGGTTTTAATGTCACTAATCCCTATAAAGAAAAGGTTATCCCATATTTAGATGAGTTAGATGATACCGCTGAAAAAATTCAAGCAGTAAATGTCATCAAAAATGAAAACGGCAAGTATATAGGTTTTAATACAGATCTCATAGGTTTTTTAAAATCTTTTTTTCCTTTTGTAGAATCGCATCATGATCAAGCGCTCATTTTAGGAACCGGCGGTGCTGCTAAAGCTGTACATCATGCTCTGCTGTCTATGGATATTACTACTTCTTTTGTATCAAGAACACCAGAAAATCATCAAATAGGCTATGATGATATCGATGAAGAATTGATGCAAAGTCACCAACTAATCATCAATTGTACGCCCTTAGGTATGCATCCCAAAATTGAAAAATATCCAAAAATTCCTTTCCAGTTTCTCAACGAGAATCATCTTTTGTATGATTTGATTTACAATCCAACCATAACACAATTTTTAGCATTAGGTAATAAGCACGGTGCTAAAATTTTAAATGGTCAGAAAATGCTTGAAATTCAAGCTGTAGAATCCTGGAAAATATGGCTGAAGTGACAAACTATGTCAGCGCATTAATGATCTCATCGCGGATACTTTCATTAGCACCGGCTGCAAGAGCAACTGATATTAGTAATCCTATCATAGCGTAACCAAAATCACGACCTACATACGCCCAGGCGCGTTTTTTATGCTTCATACCATCTTTTTTACGTGCGATACTTATGGCGATCTCGCGACCTCCAATAATTCCTAAAAATATCCATGTAGTACTCATTGGAACCGTAGATATAAACAATTTATATATCAATAAGATAACATAAGAAAAATCGACCAAAGTAGCAGCGCGTACATCTGATATTCTGGCTTTTTCACTAACGACCTGTTGTATTTTATCACCTCTGGAATAGAATAAAAATCCCAAACCAAAGAAAATCACGCCCGCAAATATTAAGAATTGATATAATTCTAACTGACGAGGTAGAAAAACCGCGATATTAGCACCATCCTGCATGATCCAAACCGACCATAAGGTGCCAGAAACCGTCCATTGAATATACGTCCAGTATTTACTAAAACTCCTGGAACGAAAGTATTTCCTAATCAGATTATAAGCGAATATCCATATCAAAAATGATAATACAAAGGCCATGATATAACCAGTCCAACTTTTAAAAACAACAGAAGTAATACCTGAAGATGAGGCACTAAACGCACTTAAAAGTAAGAAGGTGGTAGACACCGGCATCCTAAAGCGGGTTAAAACAAGTAAGACTAAAGGGGCGATTACCTGGAAAAAAGAAAACTCATCCGGATGTGGATAAGGTGTTGTACCATCTGGTTTTAATAAGCGCTGATAGGTTATATCGCCATCATGAACTACATAACTATAGGTAATGGTTGCCAGAAATATCAATCCCATAAATAACCAAAGTTTCCACCATTGCCTGTTAAAATTACTTTCTATAAAAGTTCCTATAGTCTGGATACTATCATTAGCCACCGCAGAATAAGCCGCAAATAAAAAGCCTATCCACATAGAAATTTGCCAATTGTAAGTCGTAGAAAATGCAGCTAAAGTTGTTCCAAATAAAACAAGTAGAACAAATGATTTTTCTTCAATAAAAAAGCGGTATAATCTTGTGTCTGGACGCCTTTTCTTTGCTTTTCCCATAAAAAAGTTTATGCCACAAAACTATATTAGTTCACTAACTTGTATGTTTCCTAAAGGTTAAGATAAGATTGATTAATTTAAAA
>JAVLBJ010000080.1:0-9165 GCA_031581455.1 Psychroflexus sp.
TCTAACATGCTGAACGTACGCAACAATCTTTTTCGGGTGTTCTTCGGTTCAATGATCTCATCGATAAAACCTCTTTCTGCGGCGCGGAATGGATTGGCAAAAGTATCGGCATATTCCTGCTCTTTTTCTTTGAGCTTGGCTTCTTTATCATCAGCTTCCTGAATTTCCCTCCTAAAAATGATCTCACTGGCACCTTTCGCACCCATGACCGCGATCTCGGCCGTTGGCCACGCATAATTGAAATCGGCACCAATATGTTTTGAGTTCATCACATCATAAGCACCGCCATAGGCTTTTCGGGTGATCAAAGTAACTTTTGGCACACTGGCTTCGCTTAAAGCGTAAAGTAATTTGGCACCATTCAGGATGATCCCGTTCCATTCCTGGTCCGTTCCCGGTAAAAAGCCCGGAACATCCACTAGCACGAGCAAAGGAATATTGAATGCATCGCAAAAACGAACGAATCGGGCGGCTTTCTTAGAGGCATCAACATCCAGGACACCGGCAAGGCTCATCGGTTGATTGCCCACGATACCTACGCTTCTGCCACCTATTCTGGAAAATCCTACGATGATATTATCCGCATAATCCTTATGGATCTCGAAAAAACTGTCCTTATCAACCGTATTCGTGATGACATCACGCATATCGTAAGGTTTATTGGCATTTTCCGGGACGATGCCGTCCAATTCCTCGCGCAGCTCTTCACCGGCTTCAAAAGCCAACTTTTCCACCTCTTGCTCGTTGTTCTGTGGAATATAGCTCAACAATGTCTTGACCTTTTCCAGGCATTCGATATCATTCACGGCCGTAAGATGCGTAACACCCGATTTCACGGCATGCGCACTGGCACCACCAAGTTCTTCAGCGGTCACTTCTTCATTGGTCACCGTTTTGACCACGTTAGGTCCGGTGACGAACATATAGCTGGTTTCTTCCACCATGATGGTAAAATCCGTCATGGCCGGCGAATAGACCGCACCACCGGCGCAAGGTCCCATAATGGCCGATATCTGTGGAACTACACCGGATGCCTGTACATTACGATGAAAGATGTCCGCATAACCGCCTAATGATCGTACACCTTCCTGGATACGCGCGCCACCGGAATCGTTCAAACCTACGATAGGGACGCCCACGCGCACCGCATGCTCCATGATCTTACAGATCTTCTCCGCATGGGTTTCCGACAAGGCACCGCCAAACACCGTAAAATCCTGCGCATAGACACAGACCGATCGTCCATTAACGGTTCCAAAACCGGTAACCACGCCATCGCCATAATAGATCTGTTTTTGCATTTCGAATTCTGTGGTCCGATGCGTGACGAGCGTTCCGATCTCTTCAAATGAACTTTCATCTAAAAAATATTCTACGCGTTCGCGGGCGGTGAGCTTTTTCTTGGCATGTTGTTTCTCAATACGTTTCTTTCCGCCGCCTTCCAGGGCTTGTTGTTTTCGTTTATCTAATTCTTCTCTAACTTTTGACATGAACAGTATTATTTATTGTGGGGTAAACGGGTGATCTTTTGGTCTTCCTGATATTTCTTCAATGCAACGAGCGAAGCCAGGAAAGCTTCCTTTTCTCTTGCTTTCTCCAGTTTTTCAGGCGTGTAATATTCTTTTACGAAATGTGTATCAAAATCACCGCTGGTAAATGCTTTATGCTTGAAAACGAACTGGCCGAACGGTAAAGTGGTTTCCACGCCTTTCACTTCATAATCGCTGATGGCTTCCAGCATTCTTTGTATCGCCTGATGGCGGTCTTTACCATAAGTGATCAGTTTAGAAAGCATGGGATCGTAATAGATCGGGATGTCCATACCTTCTTCAAAGCCGTCATCCACGCGAATGTTATCTCCTTTAGGCGGTCTGTATCGTTCTAATTTTCCTACGCTAGGTAAGAAATCGTCCAATGGATCCTCTGCATATACTCTTAGTTCAACAGCATGACCGGTTATCTTCAGATCTTCCTGATCAAAAGAAAGTGGCAAACCTCTGGCGATCTTCACCTGTTCTTCTACCAGATCAACGCCGGTGATCCATTCCGTGACCGGATGTTCTACCTGTAAACGCGTGTTCATTTCCAGGAAGTAGAAGTTCATTTGCGCATCCATCAGGAACTCTACCGTGCCGGCGCCTACATAACTGCAGGACTTTGCCACATTGACCGCAGCTTCACCCATTTTCTTTCGCAATTCCGGCGAAAGTAGGGCAGAAGGCGCTTCTTCTACAACCTTTTGATGCCTACGCTGGATGCTGCATTCTCTCTCGAACAAGTGAACTACATTGCCGTGTTCATCAGCTAAAACCTGAACTTCGATATGTCTTGGCGAATCGGCGTATTTTTCAACGAAGACCGCACCGTTGCCAAATGCTGATTCCGCCTCACTGATGGCACGCTTCATCTGGTCTTCCAGGTTCTTTTCCTCATGGACGATCCGCATGCCTTTTCCGCCACCACCGGCCGATGCTTTGATCAATACCGGAAAGCCGATCTCTTTTGCCACGGATTTAGCTTTTTCAACATCCGTCACGGCCTCATCTATTCCCGGGACCAGCGGTGTATCATATTTACTAACGGTTTCCTTAGCGGATAATTTATCGCCCATCACCCGAATAGCATGCGATTTTGGACCGATGAAGATCAGGCCGTTTTCCTCTACTTTTTCGGCAAAATCCGCATTTTCGCTCAGGAATCCATATCCGGGATGTATCGCATCCACCTTAAGCTCTTTGCAGACCTCGATGATCTTATCACCTAATAAGTAGGATTTGTTAGAAGGAGCTTCACCCAGACAAACCGCCTGATCGGCAAATTTAACGTGGGGTGAGTTCCGGTCGGCTTCAGAATAGACCGCTACGGTGGTGATGCCCATCTTCCGGATGGTCTTCATGATACGCAGTGCGATCTCACCGCGATTCGCTACTAATATCTTTTCTATATGACGCATATTAATCGAATTCTATTAACAATTGATTTTTTGAAACACCATCGCCTTTTTTGGCTTGGATGCTTTTAACGACGCCATCCCTGGGTGCTACTAAGGTGTTTTCCATTTTCATAGCTTCTAAGACCATGACGTAATCGCCTTCTTTGACCTCATCGCCTTCCTTGACCTTGATATCAAGTATCAATCCCGGCATAGGTGCTTTCACCGTATCTTGAAGTTGGGAAGACCCTAAGGATAAGCCCAATTCTTTGATGAGCAGGTCCAGATCGTCATTGATCTTCACCTCATAGATATTGGCGTTGATCTTGACCTGATAATTTTTGTTGAGGAAATCAGCAGCGATGATCTCGGCATTGATAGCATCCGCCTTATGGATGATGTGATAGGAGTTGTGTTTTGTTTTGGACGCATCGAGATGGTCAACTTCCGTTTGATCGAACTCAAAATCAAATTGGTCGTTGACCCGCGTCACCAGTTTTTGTGGCATAGATCAATTTTTAGCGATGTAAATATAGGGGTTTTGATTTTTTTTAACATGGGATATTCCAGTTAAAAATTAGTTCACTGATGAATATCAGGTTTTTATTTAATCTTGATTTCAGAGGTCATTAATTGTTACAATACTAACCTTTTTAGAGTAAGTTACTTTATGTCAGATTTAAGATATTAGTAATGTCATTCCCTGATATAGGTTGACTGTTTTTTAATTTACATTGGTTTTGATAATAGTTTTTTTAAACTGTAAACATATATCGATTACCGATCAAGGTAGGTGTCAATAGAATACTGTAAACTATTGGAGAATTCTCATTCTTGCTCAAGATAGATATTAGTTATATCATTAGCGTCTAGATATAAATTAGCAATATTCAAGTATTGCCATTCATATATAGTACCGTTTTTTTTACAGATTAGAAACCTCCTTATTAATGTTAATTTATTTCTCTAAAAGTTATTAGCTATGAACATCTTATAGACCTAAAATTTAGTTGTTTAAGTTTTCATCTAGTAGCTTGTGTCTGATATCTTAGTAGAATACGACTAATTATTTATGGGGATTTTTAATCTATCATTGTCAATTTTTACATCAAATTATCCGATTTTTGTAAAAAATAGAGGATGAAGGAAGATCTACACGACCAGCGAAAGTCGTATGCAAAAAAAAGTCTGTTGCGTTCTGACCTGGAGGAAAATCCGATACAGCAATTCCAGCGTTGGTATTTTGATACCAGGAACGATGATAGCATAGATGAAGCCAACGCGATGACAGTGAGCAGCATCGGAACGGATGGTTTTCCTAAAACTCGTGTCGTCCTGCTCAAATATTATGATGAGTACGGTTTTGTGTTCTATACGAATTACGATAGCGAAAAAGGCAAGGCACTACAGGCCGATCCTAAGACCTGCCTGAACTTCTTTTGGCCATCATTAGAGAGGCAAATCATTATAAAAGGCAAAGCAGAAAAGCTAAGCGACGCGAAATCAGATCAGTATTTTGCCAGCCGACCTAAAGGCAGTCAACTTGGCGCACTGGTTTCACCGCAAAGTCAGGTGATAGAGAGCAGGGAAGTGCTGGAGGAAAGATTGGCCGCACTTGAAAAGGGATATCAAGACAAGGAAATAAAGCGTCCTGAGAATTGGGGCGGATTCCTGGTCAGGCCTGAGACTATTGAATTTTGGCAGGGCAGACCCAACAGATTACACGATAGATTTTTATATTCGCTCACTGACGAATACGATTGGAAAATAGAACGTTTAGCTCCATAGGATATGAAACAACTAATTTTAGTAAGACACGGAAAATCAGACTGGAACCATAATATCACGGACCATCAAAGACCGGTCAAAGAACGGGCTTATAATGATGCGGAAATGGTGGGCAATGCATTTAAATCTGCCATAAATTTTAATTTCCCCATCTTCTCCAGCACAGCTAAGCGCGCTCATACTACGGCGCAACTACTGCAAAATCATCTTAAAGATCAGGTGACTTCACTTAAAACATTTGATGATTTATATACTTTTACCAGTGATGACTTGCTGTCGTTTATTCATCGATTACCGGATGAAGAAGACCAGTTGATGCTGGTCAGCCATAATGGTGGTTTAACAGACCTTATCAATCGCATCAGCAATGCCACTTTAGATAATTTACCCACAACAGGTCTTGTACTTATAAAATTTAATGACGAGAAATGGTCTACAATAGAAAAGGGTAAATTAATCCTACACCTATTCCCAAAAAATTTAAGATGAATCTAAAAAAAAGATATAACAACCGAGATTTAAGTTGGCTTCAATTCAACGAACGCGTCCTACAGGAAGCCGCAGATGAAAGTGTGCCGCTCATAGAAAGGCTGCGTTTTCTCGGTATATTCTCAAATAATCTGGATGAATTTTTTAGAGTTCGCTATGCCGGTATCAAAAGAATAGAAAATCAGGGCAAGAGCAAAGAGCATCTATTAGGTGGTTATCATGCTAGTGAGTTACTTCAGGAGATTACAGACGTCGTTATCAGACATCAGGCAGAAAGTTTAGATATTTTAGCAGATATTCAGCATCAGCTAAAAACACATCATATTAATGTCATCGATATTTCTGATATCAATTATGAGCAATCAGAATACATTAAAGATTACTTTTTACAAAAAGTCAGTCCGGCACTAGTTACCATCATGCTAGATGAGTTAGACGAAATGCCAAAGCTGAAAGATAGCAGAGCTTATCTCGCTGTAAAAATGATTCATATTGAAGCAGGTGTTAAACGTAAACGTTTTGTTTTAATCGAAATTCCTAAACAAGTTGATCGCTTTGTGGTTTTACCACCTGTAGGAGATCAAAAGTATGTGATTTTACTTGACGACTTAATCCGTTTTAATTTAGATGTTATTTTTAATATATTTGACTACAGAGAGTTATCAGCTCATATGATTAAAATAACGCGCGATGCGCAGCTTGATTTAGAAGGCGATCTAAGTAAAAGTTATGTAGAACAATTGATGGAAAGCGTTAAAGATCGTGTTGATGGAGATCCTGTAAGGTTTGTTTACGATAAAAATATAGGTAAAGATACATTGAAGTTTTTGCTGGATAAAATGGAGATTGATGATGATGATAGTATTATTCCCGGTGGTAGATATCATAACAGACGCGACTACATGAAGTTTCCAGATCTAGGCGCCAAGCATTTGCTGTACGATAAAATTCAACCATTACCGTTTTCAGGCGTTCAGTTTAAAGGTAGCCTTTTAAAAGAGATAAAAAGCAAAGATTATTTGCTTTATGCACCTTATCAAACTTTTTCTTATACCGTAAAATTCTTGAGAGAAGCAGCTCTAGACCCGAAGGTAAAAGCCATCAGTATTACCATTTACAGATTAGCTGAAGTGTCTCATATTGCTAGCTCACTGATCAACGCTGCTAAAAACGGCAAAAAAGTCACAGTTTCTATTGAGTTGCAGGCGCGTTTTGATGAAGCCAACAATATCAGATATTCTGATGTCATGCAGCGCGAAGGCATTAATTTGATTTTTGGTGTAACCGGTCTTAAAGTTCATGCAAAAGCTTGTGTTATAGATCGATTAGAAAACAATAAGGTCAAAAATTACGGTTTCATAAGTACCGGGAATTTCAATGAAAACACCGCGAAGATTTATACGGATTATACACTTTTTACTTCTCATAAAGGCATATTGAGTGACGTGTCTAAAATGTTTAATTTCTTTGAAGTGAACTATAAGATTTATCGATATAATCATTTAATCATCAGTCCTCATTATACCAGAAATAAATTTTACAAACTCATAGACCGAGAGATCAGGCATAAAAAAGAGGGTAAACATGCAGAGTTGCGTTTTAAAATGAACAGTCTATCAGATTTTCAAATGATAGATAAGCTTTACGAAGCAAGTAATGCCGGTGTTAAAGTAAAATTAGTGGTGCGCGGAATTTGCTGCCTGATTCCAGGCGTAAAAGGGATGAGTGAAAATATTGAAGCTATAAGTATAGTTGATAAATTTTTAGAACATCCCAGATTGTATATATTTGAAAATGGTGGTGATAAAGCGTATTACATATCATCAGCTGATTTGATGACCAGAAATTTAGACAAGCGGGTAGAATTGACGTGTCCAGTCTATGATCTGGAGCTCCAACAAGAGCTGGATGATACTTTTGAAATCAGTTGGAAAGATAACGTTAAGGCGAGAGATTTATCATCTAAAAATCAAATTACTTACAGAAAAAATGATGAATCACCAACGCGTAGCCAGTTTGCGACTTATGAATATTACAAGGATAAATTAGAAGCACAACACAATGCTTAACATCTATAAATATGCTGCGATTGATATTGGGTCAAATGCCATCCGCTTATTGATCTCTACGATTACCGAAGCGCCACAAAGACCTACCACGTTTAAAAAGACCTCATTGGTTAGAGTGCCTATTCGCTTAGGAGCTGATGTTTTTGTAGATGGCAAAATAGGACAGGATAAACGGAGTAGGTTGATGAAAGCTATGCATGCATTTAATTTATTGATGGAATGTCACGATATATTAGATTACAGGGCTTGTGCAACATCAGCCATGCGTGATGCAGATAATGGCGCAGAAATCGTTGATAATATCAAAAAAGAAACTAACATACAGGTAGATATTATTGATGGTAGTGATGAAGCCGCCATGATCGCTGCCACAGATTTACATGAACTTATTCAAGATAACAATACCTATTTATATGTTGACGTAGGTGGAGGTAGTACTGAACTAACAGTTTACTATCAGGGCAGAACGCTGGCTTCTAAATCATTTAATTTAGGTACTGTAAGATTATTAAATAACTTAGTAAGCGAAGACAACTGGGAAGAATTCCGTAATTGGATAGACAATAGATGCAGCCCGTTTTCAAAGGTTTACCTCATAGGTTCAGGTGGTAATATCAACAATATTTTTAAAAACAGTGGGAACAAGGAGGGTAAACCATTGTCCTATTTATACTTATGTTCTTATTTTCAGTTGCTTAATTCTCTACCTTATGAAGATAGAATTGCTCAATTAGGACTTAATCAGGATCGTGCTGATGTAATTGTACCAGCAACTAAAATTTATTTAACCGCCATGAAGCACGCTAACGCAGAAACTATATACGTGCCTAAAATCGGATTGTCAGATGGTATTATCAAATACCTTTACAACAAAAACAAAAAATATTAGTACTGCTCGTTTTCATCAGGAAATTCAGCAGACTTTACATCATCGTTGTATTGCTTAATCGCAGCGGTCATTTTGCTGTTTAAATCTTCATACCTTCTAAGAAAACGTGGATTGAACGAATGATCCATTCCTAACATATCATGTAAAACCAATACCTGTCCGTCTACTTGGTTACCAGCGCCAATACCGATGACAGGGATATCTAAAGAATCAGCTACCTCACCTGCTAATTGGGCAGGCACTTTTTCCAGCACTAAAGCAAAGCAGCCTAATTTTTGTAATAATAAGGCATCTTCTTTTAGTTTCTTAGCTTCTTCTTCTTGCTTTGCTCTTACCGTGTAAGTGCCAAATTTGTAAATAGATTGCGGCGTTAAACCCAAATGCCCCATCACTGGAACACCAGCACGTAAGATACGTTTAATAGAATCTTTTATCTCGCTACCACCTTCCATTTTCACCGCATGACCGCCACTTTCTTTCATTATTCTAATAGAAGAACGTAAGGCTTCCTTAGCATCGCTTTGATAACTCCCAAAGGGTAAATCTACCACAACTAAAGATCTATTTATCGCTCGTACAACACTAGATGCATGGTAAATCATGTGGTCTAGCGTTATAGGCAAAGTAGTTTCATGACCGGCCATTACATTAGAAGCAGAATCACCTACAAGGATCACATCTATTCCCGCCTGATCTACTATTCTTGCCATGGAATAATCATAAGCGGTGAGCATAGACACTTTTTCGCCAGCTTTTTTCATTTCTACAAGCGATTTTACAGTTATTCTTTTATAATCCTTTTTAGCTGTTGACATATCATAGTATTTCATCACAAAGATACAAAGCCTATTTTTATACCCGAAGAGGTAAAGAGTGAATTATGATTTATGGATCACGCCTTTGGCGTGACCCCGAAAAATCAGTATTCGAGGGCAGGCAGGTTATGAATTATGGATTGAGAATGTTATATATCAGATTTTAGATATGAGATATTTGAC
>JAVLBJ010000081.1:0-9139 GCA_031581455.1 Psychroflexus sp.
GTGATCTGGCTGGGGCTCGAACCCAGGACCCTCTCCTTAAAAGGGAGATGCTCTACCAACTGAGCTACCAGATCAAATTTGAGTTTGCAAATATAGCATCTATCTTTTAGTCAGCATAAAAAACAACAATAATTTATTTTATTTTTAGAAGTGTATATGATTATCTAGCGAATTAAACATTATTTTTGTTTGATATACAAATTATTTAGGTCTGACATATATGACAAATCATGCTAGAATTATACTTATGGGATATATGGGTTCAGGTAAATCTTATTTTGGTAAAGCTTTAGCCCAGCTTCTAAACCTTAATTTTATAGACCTTGATAAGTATATAGAAAAAAAAGAAAAGCTTTCCATTTCAAGTCTTTTTGAACAAAAAGGGGAAGTATATTTCAGAAAGGTTGAAACGCAATACTTGAAAGAGGTGTTAAATGACCATCAATATGATATTGTAGCCTTAGGAGGTGGAACGGCTTGTTATGGTGATAATTTAGAAATTATAAAATCTACTGATAACATGCAGACCGTGTATCTCCAAAAAAGCGTCTTAGAATTAAGCAAAACTTTGTATAATGAAAAATCAACCAGACCTATGATTGCTCACTTCAGCAATGAAGAAGATTTTATAGAATATATAAGCAAGCATCTATTTGAAAGGCAGTATTATTATTTACAAGCGGCTCATAAGATCAATTTGTCTAATGTTGATTCTAACGAAGATGTCATAGAAAAAATCAAGCATATCTTAAAAAATGAGTCTAACGAACAATAAGTTTTTTTGTGGTTGAAAACGCACCGCTATCAGCTTTTAAAAGATAAATGCCACTAGATAAATCAGATATATCAATCGTTGATTCTATTTGGTCTTCTTCGATATCAGTTTTTTTAACAACTCTACCATTCATATCATATATTACTAGGTTTACCTGACTTACATTAGAATTTGATAACCTGATGATAATATTATTAGACGCCGGATTTGGTGTAATAGAGAAATTTCTTGTAGGGTCTACATTTTGTGTTGATAAAATACTTAAGTAACAAATGTCTAATGACCAGCTATTAAGACTTCCGCTATCTTCATCCCAAAAATCAGTTACTTTTAGTTTCCAATCTCCGGTGCCACCTTCATCGATTAAATCAGTTAGACTGCCATTTTCATCAGCTATTTTAAATGTTCCGGTGAATGGATTGGAACAATCATTAGGTAGATCTACGGCATTAGCGCTAAAAGTCACATCTATGTCATCTTCATTTGAGCAATTTCTATCCCATAAAGTTAAGTTAGTTCCATCAGGACTTTCTAATTCGATTACTAAATCACTAATCCATGAGTGTGAAATATTCACACTCACTTCAACAGATTGCAGAAATGGTATTTCCTCAGCAACATTGATGGTTTGAACTAACGTATTTCCAGGAACGTTTTGTCCGTCGCCATCAGGTATAGCCGTTGTGTTAGAGGTTGAGTAAACTTCACATTCAGTTTGAACATTTGTGTTGATAGAAAAATCAGTAGAATTGATGGCATAATAATAATTATCTACAGGAACAATCATTAAACGGCAAAATGCGGCCTGAATGTCTGGAACTGTAATCATATGAGAGCCGTCATTAGCTATATTAGATGCCAGTACAGTGTCAAAAGTCACACCACCATCTGTTGATAGTAAAATATCAACTGCTGTAGTATTGATGCCGTTAGCATCTGTGCCGTTTACATTCCAAGTGATCATCTCATTAGCTCCCGTCTGCCAGTTGATATCTTGATCAGATTGGGATGTGACTTCAAATGGGCCAACATCGGCAATATTTAATGTCACTAAATCCTCAGCTGTTTGTCCACCTACGGGATTGTTGTCTCTCACTAATAGGCCAAAGTTCATTTCACGATCAGTCCATGCTAATTTTTCCCATGTGGAAGATAAACCTCCATTTAAAATAATATCATATTTTGGAAAAAATCGGCTAGCATTATCAGATGGTAATAGAGACCTAAAATTAGGACCGCCAGTAGATAGCGAATCAGGCGGTTGTACACTTATTTCATTGTCAATTTGATCCCAGGTATAAGTTAGTATGTCATTTTCAGAATCAGATGCATCTATTGCCAATTTAAAAGGCGTGCCATAAGGAATCGTTTTATCGGATAGGGTCGTATTAATTACAGGAGCAGAATTAGTCATCGCATTTAAAGTAGCACAAGAGGCGCCACCATTATCCTGAATAAAATTAAAAACTTGACTAACACTGGCTATATGAAAAACGGCATCACTATTATTCTGAATATTTGGTGCGCAAATCCCGGCATATGCCATTATCGTAGTACCGCTACCAGGCTCAAATGCAGTGGCATTAGTACGATTATTATTACAGGAATTGTTATAGGTATGCGTGGCGCCAAACTGATGGCCTATTTCATGAGCCACATAATCAATATCAAAAGGATCGCCTACTGGACTTGATAATCCGGTAACACCTCTGGCTTTGCTAGAACCACATACTGACCCTAAACTGGCAATTCCGCCGCCGCCGGTAGAAAAAACATGCCCAATATCATAATTAGGAAATCCTATTACACTGTCAATATTATTTTGATTTTCAGATAAAAGCGCCCCTGGATTAAAATTAGAGTAAGGATCACCACTACCATCTAAATAAATGATACTATCATTATTATCTATTAATTCTAAAGTAATGGCAAAATCTCGTTCATAGATAGCATTGACTCTATCTATGCTCACGACCATGGCAGCAAGAACGGCTTGCTTTTGGACTGCTAAGCTAGAGTTTTCCTCACCGGCTTCTGTAATATGGAATTGTGAGTATTCACCAGTAGCCGCAACTGCTAATCTGTAGCTTCTTAAAAATCCGTCGTTTACAATTTTAGATTGAGGATCTGGAATGATTTTTTCCAATGAAAAATCATCAGGAAGTTGGGTTTGAAGTTGGCAATGCATTATAGAATTTGAATTAACAGATGCCGATTCTCTGTCAAATACCATATATGTATTTTCAGTAATTGGATTTAATAAAATCTGTTTTTTTGCTTTTACAATCATACCATAAGCACCTGTAGGTGTTATCGTTAATCTTAAGGATGCATTATCAGAAATCCCAAAAAAACTTTTTAATTGAGGATACTTGTTTTTCCAGCTTTGCGGTAGCACATTGCTTTTATAAATCTTAAAGTTGGTAAATTCATCATCACCAGTAGGGACTTGAAGATTGACATTAGAATTTATCCCGGAAAATCTCAATGGCGCCTCATCAATAGAATTGACCATTGGTTCCAGATTTAACGTATAAGTTGAAAAATTTCTAACTTCAGCAGTATAGTTTATAGCGTCTTTTAAATCGACCCTGTCTAGGCTTACTTTATTCCAAAATTCAGGTGTTTGCTGCCCGTACAAACTGCCTGAAATAAATATCAAAATTATGATTTGTAAAATAACTTTTCTCAAGATGATAAAATTTGAATAAAATTAAGGAATTAAAATGAATTATCTATATTTTCGAACAAATCTTAAAAACAAAACTATGAGAACACTATTAAGTATCTTATTAATCGTAGGTAGTATTAGCTTTACACAAGCTCAGATTGAAACGCCTCAACCCAGTCCTAATGCTATGATAGAGCAAGTTGTGGGACTTACAACGATAACGGTGGAATACTCAAGACCATCCATGAGAGACAGGACAATATTTGGCGACCTGGTGCCTTATGATAAGTTATGGCGTACCGGAGCCAATGAAAATACCATCATTGAGTTTTCCAATAATGTGACCATTTTAGGCAATGAGATCGAGGAAGGGAGATATGCCATCTTCACAAAACCGATGGAATCCCAATGGGAAGTCTATTTTTATACGAAAACTGATAACTGGGGAACACCCCAAGAGTGGGAAGAAGATAAGATCGCCGCTCAGATCAGCGTGGATGTCCAAAAGATCGAAAGGACACAGGAAAGCTTCCGTATATCCTTTGACAATTTATCAGCTAACAAAGGTCATTTAGAAATGGTCTGGGAGGACACAATGGTAGAGATTCCAATTGAAGTACCGACCGATAAGGCCGTAATGACATCGATCGACCAGGCGATGCAAGGGACGACAGCCAATGAATATTATGCAGCGGCCAGCTATTTCTATTCTCAAGATAAAGATATCAATCAGGCGAAAGAATGGGTAGACATGGCCATGGAAAAAATGGACGATGCACCGTTCTGGATGTTACGTCAACAATCATTGATCTACGCCAAAGCCGGCGATAAGAAAGGTGCGGTAAAAGTAGCCAAAGAATCGCTCAAAAAAGCCAAAGCCGCCGGGAACGATGCTTACGTTAAAATGAACAAAGAATCCCTAAAAGAATGGGGCGCGATGTAAAGTTATCTTTTCTGTAAACTTTGAATAAGCAAGGCAATTAAAATAACAGAAAAGCACCCTAATAAGTTCAACCACAAATAAGGCATCCAATCATACCACCAAGCTATAATGACTATAGCTTGGGTGATGATACCGGCTATAAATATAGCTTTCGAGCCGATATATTTGATAAAAAATGCGGCCAGGAATATTCCCAGAACATTCCCATAGAATATCGAACCTACGATATTGACCAGTTGGATTAAATTATCAAAAAGCGGTGCCATGCATGCCACGATGATGGCGAAAATTCCCCAAAAAAGCGTAAATAGCTTAGAGGAGTTCAGGAAATAGGTATCCGTATTCTCCTTTTTACTATAACGCTTGAACAGGTCCATGGTCGTGGTTGATGACAACGCATTCAATTCAGATGCGGTAGATGACATGGCTGCTGATAATATGACCGCCAGCAACAATCCGATCAATCCTTTTGGGAGATTGTTCAGGATAAAATGAATGAACACATAATCCTTATCATTGGTCTCCACGGTATCATCTGCCTTATTGATCAGTACCTTAGCTTCTTTCCTAAGCTGATTTTCTTTTAAATTGAGCGCTTTGACCTGGGATTGAAGCCTTTGTTTTTCGGATTCATCCCTTTCGGAGAATGCTGAGAATTGATAAGCGGCTGTTTTCTTTTCTGCCTGGACTTTCTTAAGTTGGTCTTCCAATTGATCATATTCCTGCTTATAGGAAGAATTGTCAACGGCTTCTGTCGCTGCCGGATTAAAATTGAGCGGCGCCTGCTCGAATTGATAGAAGACAAAGACCATCACGCCAACTAATAAGATAAAGAATTGCATTGGTACTTTAAGGAATCCGTTGAATATCAATCCCATCTGGCTTTGTTTTACGGAAGATGCCGATAAATAACGTTGCACTTGACTTTGGTCCGTACCAAAGTAGGAGAGCGCCAGAAAGCTACCACCGATGATGCCGCTCCAAAATGTGTAACGGTCATCAAAATTGAAAGAAAAGTCCAAAACCTCCATTTTCCCGCTGGAACCGGCGATCTTCAGGGCTTTATTGAACGTGATATCATCCGGTAGATAATCGATGATCAGGAAGAACGCGATGAACATACCGCTGAAGATAACCGCCATCTGCTGCTTTTGCGTTACACTGACAGCTTTCGTACCACCGGTTACCGTATAAATAATGACCAGGATACCTATGATGATGTTCAAGGTGAACAAATCCCAGCCCAGGACCGCCGAAAGAATGATCGATGGTGCAAAAATAGTAATACCAGCACCTAAACCACGTTGGATCAGAAATAAGATTGCGGTAAATGTTCGGGTTCTCAGGTCAAACCTGCTTTCCAAATATTCGTAGGCCGTATAGATGTTCAACTTGTGATAAATGGGAATGAAAACCAGACAAATGATCACCATCGCGATAGGCAGTCCAAAGTAGAACTGCACAAAACCCATTCCGTCATTAAAGGCTTGTCCCGGCGTAGATAAAAAGGTAATCGCACTGGCTTGCGTGGCCATCACAGACAAGCCTACCGTCCACCAGGATGAGGTATTCCCGCCTTTAAGGTAATCTTTTACATTTTTACTACCTTTGGTTACATAGCTGCCATAAGCAACGATAAAGGTTAATGTGGAAATAAGTACAATAGCATCTATCCAGCTCATATCAATTAAAGTTTGAACGGATCAACCAGAAGCCAATGATGTAAAGCAAGTTCATCAAAAGCATAATAATATAGATCTTATGTTGTTTCCAGTGGATCATCAGTAAGCTATTAAATTGGCTAATAATCGGTAAGCGCCGGGAACTCCTTCCGGAAGTTGTCTAAACAGGCTCAATCCGGTGTAAATGAACTTTCCCTTCCCATGATCGGCGACCAGCAAGATCCCTTTTTTATCTTCCTCACCGGTATCATGCGCGGCCAGGAGCGCTTTGAACTCATCTGCCCACCCATCAGGGAAATACAGACCGATCTCCTGTACCCAATTTTCAAGATCTTTACTTTTGATGGAATTCGGAGAATTGAAAATAGGATGATCCGGTTCCAGAATATCCACTTCTGCCGATTCTTCCGTCACGCGGTTATAAGATAGTTGTAGCTCATAGGGCGCTACCTTTTGCGTGATCAAATTCCTGCTCTTGTTATATTGATTGATGAGCGTTCCGCCGTTTTTTACAAAACCGAATAAGAGCTGATTCTTGAATTTTAGCGATGGATGGACATTGTATGCACGAATGCCTAATACGACCACATCAAATGCACTTAGTTTTTCAGCCGATACTGTTTCTATAGGAAGAACACTTACTTCATAATTCAAATTAGCCATTGCATTAGGTAGGAAATCGCCAACGCCGGGAATGTAAGCTACTTTCCTGTCAGCTGTTTTTACATCTAAGTTCACCCAGGTAGAAGTATTGTTCAATACCAGGTTTTGTTTTGGGATATGATCATAATCTATCTTCTCGATCTTTTTAGTTATGGATGTTCCATCAGCAAGCACTAATTCCACTTCCGGTCTTACTTCCTGGACTTTACCCGGTTTCACCTGAAAGCTAAAGCTCATCTCATCTTCTTTTTGATCTACTGTTACCTGATATGACTTCGGCGAAACTTCCCAACCGGCTGTGTTTTTGATCCGGAGTTGACCCTTCACCTGATCGGTATAGCTTTTTAGCTTGACTTCAACTTGTCTTGCTTTTTTGTTCTTAAAGACATCGACCTCATTACTAAATGCAACGGAAGCCTTAGGATGAATAAAAAACGGGTCGATGACTTCGCCGGCCACACGGTCTCTGAACTTTCGATATATCGGTTGCTCAAAACTTATTGGCTCGCCATCAATCATCAATTTGAATTTGACTTGAAATTGCGGTTCTTCTACTGGCTGCAAAGGGGATCGCTCACCGGGAATGTTGTAAACGCTATATTTTGCCGGCTTTTCTAACCAATAAGGTGTGGAAAAATGAGCATCAGCTGGAATGTTAATTGTTATTGATTCTTTGAACTGCTCATTCTTATTCAGTTCCGCATTCGGATTTAATTTTTTGGCCGCTGAAAGCTGAACCTCGGTTAATTTTAGTTGAATTGGACTTCTGTTGGTCACTTCAAGATCTAATTTGACCTGCTCTTCAGGATTCGCGTAAGCACGATCCGTTGAAGCTTCCAGATAAAGTCCTAAACATTGCCTGATCAGCGATCTTACCTGTTGGGTCTTTAACTTTCGCCAATGTTCATCCGGCAAATCCTGTATCAACGGTAAGGCTTTCATCAATTCCGGGACGATCTGCCATGGTTTTTGGTGATCGATCTTATTGACCAATGGGTTCAATATTTTTCCTATGGACCTTCCGCCCTCAATTCTTGACCACGTTGTATTTATTCCTTCAAACGGATCTTTCGATTCCGGGAGATCGCCGTTGATCAATTCTATATATTCAAATTCTGATCCGCGATCGCTGATATTGCCAAAACCCTGGGATTTATGCTGACTCCTACTTACAGCAGCGATCTCATTGGTGGACAAACCGCGTAATGGGAAATATTCTCCGATATCCACTTTTAGGAAATTGGATTTATCGGCTTTTTTAAAGGCCTCTTTACTTCCGTAAAACCACCAGGACGTATTAAAGAATTGTCTTTTAGGTTGCCAGGTTTCGTGATCGTCAAGCTGTTCCGGGAAGACGTTCTTACCCGCAGCTTTCGTAAATGCTTCTTCACTCAAGATAGCGGATGCGGTATGATGACCATGGGTCCTTCCACGAGATCGATGGTCGAAACGATTGATAACGATATCGGGTTTGAACTTCCTGAATGTTCTGACCACATCTTTTAAAATATTGTCTTTTCCCCAAACTTGAAAGGTCTCTGTGGCTTTCTTGGAATAACCAAAATCTATCGCCTTCGTAAAGAATTGGCGACCGCCGTCAATTCTTCGGGCGGCTAATAGTTCCTGCGTTCTGATAACGCCTAATTTTTCTCCCAGCTCCGGGCCGATCAAGTTTTGACCACCATCGCCGCGAGTAAGGGAAAGATAAGCGGTAGATGCGCCGTATTTATTGGCAAAATAGGCGATCATGGCGGTATTCTCATCATCAGGATGGGCCGCAACATAGAGCACTTTACCCAGGAAATTGAGCGACCTGAGGTTCTGCTTGATCTGATAAGCATCCGGTGGTTGAGGTTTTTGCGCATTTAGGCTTGCTATAAACAAAAGGCTTACCCATAGGATGAATGATCTATTCATGAAATTTTTGTTTCAAATATATTTAAAAAGAACGGGCTGGACATTTTTGTGTTAAAGGAAGTGAGATCTTAAAATAAACAATTCAGATTAGATCATCCGCTAAAACTGAGCGTTTCAAAAGTATGTTCAAATTTCTTTTTTTTTAATTTTTACCACGATGGGACAAATAACACAAAGTTCTTAATTTCACTTAAAGCCCAAGATCAACCAAAAAAATAACTAAAGGAAGTAATATGGTCAGCTTAAATCAGCTTAAAAACGACTTTAATGATACAAAATAAACTTGAAAGTTTTTCATTTTCTTAGAACAGAGATCATCTGAATATTTTCTATCAATGGTCTTGGGAAAAAATAGGATAATGTATCGATGCTGGTAATGGTTAATGCTTTTATAGCTTTGAAACCTTGCTATTAAACTTAAAGGATATCTCTAATAATTATAAACTAAGAATATCTACATGAATTTGATATTTAGTTATTTAAGTTTT
>JAVLBJ010000004.1:0-48100 GCA_031581455.1 Psychroflexus sp.
ATCAAATACAAAACGAAAACTATAAATTTGCCATTTTAAGCCATACAATTGATGAACTTTCAATCCAACTTATCCACCGAAGAACAAATTTCACTTTATAAGTCCATTTTATTACCGCGGATGATCGAGGAGAAGATGTTGATCCTGCTACGGCAAGGGAAGATATCCAAATGGTTCGCCGGCATCGGTCAGGAAGCCATAGCCGCCGGGATCGCCAGGGTGCTGGACAAAGAGGAGTACATTCTTCCTATGCATCGGAACCTGGGGGTTTTTACCAATCGGGATATTCCGCTTTATCGATTATTTGCGCAGTGGCAGGGCAAAGCTAAAGGATTTACACAAGGTCGCGACCGCAGCTTCCACTTTGGCACGAACGATTACAAGATCGTCGGGATGATCTCCCATCTCGGCCCGCAACTCGGCGTTGCCTGTGGTATTGCACTGGCGGAGAAATTGGACCAAACCGGAAGATGCACGGCGGTCTTTACCGGCGAAGGAGGCACCAGCGAAGGCGATTTCCACGAGGCGCTCAATCTGGCATCGGTCTGGCAACTGCCGGTCATTTTTTGCATAGAGAACAACGGCTATGGCCTTTCTACGCCGACCAACGAGCAATACAACTGCGACAACCTGATCGATCGGGCGAAAGGCTACGGAATGGACGCGCATTATATCGATGGCAATAATATCATAGAGGTTTACAACAAATTAACCGATATCACTAAAAGCGTTCGTCAAGACCAAAAACCAGTATTAATTGAGTTCAAGACCTTTAGAAGACGTGGCCACGAGGAAGCCAGCGGTACCAAATATGTGCCGAAGGAATTGATGGAATATTGGGAAGAACGTGATCCGATAAGCAATTACGAAGCCTATCTAAAGGATGCAAATATCATTTCAGCCGATCAGATAGCGTCGATAAGAAAAGAGAACAAGCAACACATAGATGAGCATTTAAAGCAAGCCTTTAATGAACCGACCGTAAAAGCGTTCAGGGACAAGGAATTAGCAGAAGTTTACCAGGATCATCAGCCTGATAGGATCGATCAACCCAGGGAAAATATCAACCGCGAGCTCCGGTTCATCGATGCGATCAAAGAAGGACTTCATCAAGCTATGAAAAGCGATAAGAACCTGATATTAATGGGTCAGGATATCGCGGAATACGGCGGTGTCTTTAAGATCACCGAAGGTTTTGTAGACGAGTTCGGCAAGGAACGCGTAAGGAATACGCCTATCTGTGAATCAGTCATTATCAGCACGGCGATGGGATTATCCATTCAAGGAAAGCGCTCGGTGGTGGAATTGCAGTTCGGCGATTTTGTAAGCTCAGGTTTCAATCCCATTGTTAATTATCTCGCTAAAACGCATTATCGCTGGGGACAAAATGCCGATGTGGTCTTGCGGATGCCTTGTGGCGCCGGCGTTGGTGCCGGTCCGTTCCACAGTCAAACCAATGAAGCTTGGTTTACGAAAATTCCCGGATTGAAAGTGGTCTACCCAGCGTTTCCTGATGATTCCAAAGGACTCTTGATCAGCGCGGTGAACGACCCGAATCCAGTGATGTATTTTGAACATAAGGCCTTGTATAGAAGTATCCGCGGCAATGTGGACGATCAATACTATGAAATTCCCATAGGTAAAGCAAAAAGTATCAAAGAAGGCAGGGATATCAGTATTATCACTTATGGCGCCGGCGTACATTGGGCGATAGAATATGCGGATGATGAACCTGACGTGGATTTTGATATCCTAGACCTGCGGTCTTTACAGCCATTGGACCTTGAAGCTATCAGAGGATCCGTTGAAAGAACCGGAAAAGTTATTGTATTACAAGAAGATACACCTTATGGTGGCGTAGGCGCGGAAGTGGCTTCTTACATCGCGGAGCATTGTTTTGAACATCTGGATGCTCCGGTAAAAAGGGTTAATAGTATGGCCACACCAGTACCTTTCGCATCAGGCCTTGAAGATCAGTATTTGCCCGTGGATAGATTAAAGGAAACCATTGATCAACTGATAAAATATTGAGGCCGGATCTTCTTATAATCCAGGAAAAAACTATCTTTGGGTTTTATTTATTCGTATGAAAATAAACAACATCCTATTTTTATCCCTGATCGTCTTTTTTATGGCATGTGGTCCAAAGCCACAGAAAGGTTCAAGCAGAACAAAAGAAGATAAAGAACCGCAAGAAGCCACTGAAACCCAATTTGATCAAGTGATTATTGCAAGTTCTTCTGAAGAACAAAAAGGTCAGCCGCTCGTAGCCACTATTCTAAATCGAGTAGTAGGTGGTGCTGAAGGTGCTTACATAGGTTATAAAATGGATCAACTGGCTAATCAACTTGAAAAAAAATTCCCAAAAGCTAATGTGAGTAGGATAGGAGAAGGAATCTTGATGAAGCTTAATAAACAAAGTGATTTTTATTTTGAAAACGAAGCTACTGATTTATCTAATCAACAAAAAGATCAACTAAAAAAGTTAAGTCAAATCTTATCGATTTATAAGCAGACAAAAATTCATCTTGTCAATCATACTGACGCATTAGGATCAGCAGAAAAAAATCAGCAAGTTGCCAGAAAAAGAGTAGAACAGGTTGCGATTCAATTAAAAGAAAATCGGCTTAATGCTGATCGACTGATTTTAGATTGGCATGGACACTCGCAACCCTCAGACAATAAAAATGCTGATCAACGGCTTGAAATAGGTATTATAGCCGGAAAACAAATGCTCAGTATGGCACGTGAAAGTGTTTCTGATAAATAATCATTTCTATTATTTCAATATAAAATTTATGAATCAATCATTTTTAGAAGATAATTACGTCAATTGGCTAAAAAGTAGAAAGATTTTAACTAGTGTCAATAAAAAGTATCAAAATCAACAAGTTTCTTCTGATCAATTAAAAGCATTTCTCGAAAATGCTGTGATGTATTTGCTATTGTATGAAAAGTATAAAGGCGATGATTTTTTAGATCAAATAGATGATAGACATATTGAAGAAGGTATCAGATGTGTAGCATTAGAACAAGAGCTAAATGATTCTATTTCAGATATTAAAAGCATAATTACCAGTTCTCAAGTTGTTAATCAAGAAGTAAAAAACATACAACCGGAAGAAAGTGATCTTTATTATAAAGTAGGTGATTTCAAGTTAACCAAAAATCAATATACAAAAAAGGCATTTGATTATGTAGCATTGAACCATAATGAATCTACTGCTTTATTAAGTGTATTAACGGCTGCTTTAAGATACGCATCTATCTTTTCAGAAACCAGACATATAGGTCCGCCGCAAAGTGTTTATGATTTATTTTATGATTGGGGAATTCGCCATGAAGGCTTTGCATCGCCATTTAATGCTAGATTATTAGGAAAAGAAGATGCCAATTTTTATAGTTTATTTTATGATACAGATGCGATTTTTGGTAGTGGTGGCAGTTTCTTTGACTTAGATGAATTTCCTGAAAATGGACACTGGTGTTTAGATCCGCCATTTATTGAAGAAACGATGAATCAGGTAGATGAGATAATTGCTGACTGGCAAAATAAAAGAGCTGATCTGTCTATTATTTACATTATACCGGCTTCTCATAAGCCGGGAAATCCACCTGATGAAACCGTAATTCTCAAAGCCGGCGAACATTATTATGAAGGATTAGCCGGTGTAATGAAACCATTACCCGTAGATGTAAACATTCACCGTTACGGAAAGATAGAAGATTTTTCCGGAGATCAGATTAAACAAGGTTATTTACCAAATCAACCTATTGTAGGTGCTTCGAGAAAATCATATCGTTATAAGAAGTAATTGTTTTGATGTAGAACCTTTCTCTATTCAAAACAGGCTTATCGACTGGAACAAAAAACCTATTTTTGCGCTTTTAAAAATATTTTTATGAAAGCTGGAATTGTAGGTTTACCCAATGTAGGAAAATCAACTTTGTTTAACTCGTTATCATCCGCAAAAGCACAGAGTGCTAATTTCCCATTTTGTACTATTGAACCTAATGTGGGCGTGATCAATGTTCCGGATGAACGTTTATTGAAGTTAGAAGAACTAGTTCAGCCACAACAAGTTGTACCTGCCACGGTAGAAATAGTGGATATTGCCGGATTAGTAAAAGGTGCAAGCACAGGCGAAGGCTTAGGTAATCAATTTCTGGCTAATATTCGGGAAACAGACGCTATTCTTCATGTTTTAAGATGTTTTGATGATGATAACGTAGTACATGTAGATGGCAAAATCAATCCGATTTCCGATAAGGAAACGATAGACATCGAATTACAATTAAAAGACCTGGAAACAGTTGATAAAAAGCTGGAAAAGACTAAAAGAGCAGCCCAAACAGGTAATAAAGAAGCCATAGCTGAGGCAAAAATATTAGAAGAAGTAAAAGCAGGATTAGAAAGTAATCAATCTGTTAGAACGCTTATTTTAGATGAAGATTTAAAGAAAGATTATATAGATCCACTACAATTAATCACCGACAAACCGGTCATGTACGTGTGCAATGTAGATGAAGATGCTGCATTAGACGGCAACAAATATGTAGATCAGGTAAAAGAAGCCGTAAGAGATGAAGCAGCAAATGTAATTGTTTTAGCGGTAGGAATTGAAGCTGATATTTCAGAACTTGAAACATTTGAAGAGCGTCAGGAATTTTTAGAGGACTTAGGCTTAAAAGAAGCCGGGGTTAATAAATTGATTAAAAAAGCATACGCTTTACTCAATCAATCTACCTATTTTACAGCGGGTGAAAAAGAAGTACGTGCCTGGACATTTCCAACCGGAGCTAAAGCACCTGAAGCGGCAGGTGTTATTCATACTGATTTTGAAAAAGGCTTTATCAGGGCAGAAGTGATTACCTATGATGATTATGTTAAATACGGAAGTGAAGCTAAGGTAAAAGAGACCGGTAAGTTAAGAATAGAAGGCAAAGACTACATTGTGAAAGACGGTGATGTAATGAATTTTAGATTTAACGTTTAAACTGAATACTATCGCTAACTTTGTAAGCGGTGCCCTTTTGTTTTTTATCAGAATTCACTATGTTATATTCAAATGTATAGGTATTATTATCTGTCGATAGAATTTTAAAATGAATTTGTTTTTTTTCCTTAATACTCTCAGGTGAAATACTTTTTAATACGTATTCACAATCATTAATCCATCTGATGGTTGCCGTATCGGTATTACCTTCATATCTTTCTATTTCAATACTGTCATTTCTATAAAAAGTGGTGGTTTTAATTTCGCCTTGAATTTGGGTTTTAAACTCAAAGGTTCCAGTTTTAAACTTATCGCAATTTCTTTCTACCTGGTAACAGGATAGGAGTAGATTTAAAATTAAAAAGTAAAATAGATATTTCATACTACAAAAATAAGAACCTTTAAAAGATCATGAGGTAAAACTTTCAAAAGAACCATCAGAATAACATAAAATAACCTTTGATATCGTTTTAGTTGAGGAAGAATTAGATTGGATCCCGTTGTTTACAATTGTAAACTCATTGTTTTGAGTTTGATTGTCAAATGCCTTATCGTGAGTCAATACTGAACTTCGATCTTTAGAATCGGGCTGAATAGGCTTCTTAGGAAAATCCCCTTTACCATTAAGCAGCCAGTATAGTTCAACTTCAGGGAAGTTTTTAATTATTCTAAGGACGAAATCAAGGCTTGGTTTATTTCTACCAGACAACACATGAGAGATTGTTGCTTTACCTACTTCAATTTTTTCAGAAAAGGTAGTAGCAGTAAGTCCATAATACTCAAATACCTTCTGTAATCTTTTAGCAAAATCTTCACTGTTTACCATTGTAAATATTGGTTAGCTGATATAACATTACAAATGTAAACCTATTAAATAGTTTTAACAAATTACAATTGTAAAAAAAGCTTATTTTATTAAATATATTGTTTAAATAGACCGCTTAGTATATTGATATTAAATATATTAGTTATAACTATAAATAAATCTTATTATTTAGATTGGAGCAGGTTCTTGTTGTAAATAACTCCCATCAATCCTCATACATATAATAAACAATTGTAAACTTTCAAAACTTTACAAATGTGAAATATTATTAATTTACATTTGTAATATGGAAATAACAGACTTTATCAAAACAATAGATCAAAACAATACGCTGCCTGGTTTTACGGAAAATCGTTTTATTTTACCTGAAAGCATCATTAATTATATTAAAAAGCTTGGCGCTGATTTTACTTTAGAAAACTTAGGTAAGAGTGTTTCTGGAAAGCCAATTTTGAAGTTATTATGGGGAAATGGTGATATAAAGGTCATGCTTTGGTCGCAAATGCACGGTAATGAAACAACGACCACACGTGCCTTGATTAGATTATTACATCTTTTTGATCAAAAGCCGTCAAATTACGATCAACTTAAAAATAAACTTCAATTATTAATAATTCCTGTCGTAAATCCTGATGGTGCTATAAAATACAGCCGTTATAATGCAAATATGGTAGATCTTAACCGTGATGCAAAAAATTTATCTCAACCGGAAAGTAAAATACTTATGAAATGCTTTAGGGATTTTAAGCCTGATTATTGTCTCAATCTTCATGATCAACGTAGCATTTTTGGTGTTAACAATGATTTTGCAGGCTTGTCTTTTTTAGCACCCGCTATTGATGATTTACGGTCTATTAATGAAAACAGAAAAAAAAGTATGCAGATTATTGCTAAAACTGCAGCGTTTTTGAAATCTCAAGGCTTGAACAACAACATTGGCAGATATGATGATACTTTTAATGCTCACTGTTTTGGTGATTTTTTTCAAATGCAAAAAACACCAACTATTCTCGTTGAGGCTGGGCAAATGCAATTGGATTACAATAGAGATTTGTCAACTTTTCATTGTTTGAAGACTTTATTCTATATGCTAAACAATATCGCTAAGCAATCTTTTCATCAATCAGAGGTTGATTCCTACTTTCATATTCCAACTAATGAAAAATATTTTTTGGATTTAAGAATAGAAAATGTTTTAATAAAAGACAAAATATATAATATCCATGCAAATTATGATGTTAAATGCTATGAAAAAACACTTTTTTACTTTCCCAGAATTACTCACATTGATAATCAGAATTATCCCACCCACAGGGTTATTAACGCAGAAGAATATTCACTAACAGATAAATTCTCTAACCCCATAAATAGCTTAAAAATAGATGAACATTTAGCTCAAATAAGGATAAAATCTGTAGATTATTCACTTTATTGAATATAATTATTAAAATTTTTCAATTAATCGTATTTATATTTTTTAATTTTACATAAATTAAAAAACAAGAAAATGTCTCAATTCAAATTAGATAAAATAGATCATCAGATTTTAAATATGTTGATCGAAAATACAAGAACACCATTTACTGATATAGCTAAAAAGTTAATGATATCTGCAGGCACTGTTCACGTAAGGGTTAAGAAAATGGAAGATGCCAAAATTATCACAGGCTCTACACTATCTTTAAACTATAAAAAGTTAGGTTATACATTCATCGCTTTTGTAGGTATATTTCTGGAAAAGACTTCTCAAACAAAATTCGTTATGAATAGAATCAATGAAATTCCTTTCGTAACGGTTGCTCACATCACAACTGGTAAATTTAACTTATTCTGCAAGGTAAGAGCAAAAGACACAGAACATGCAAAACAGGTAATCTTTGAATTAGATGATATTGATGGCGTTCATAGAACTGAAACTATGATATCGCTTGAAGAAAGCCTTAATGACAAAAAACGCTTAATGCATACAATCTTCGATGAATTAAAATAAGTTTAATCATCTTCTGCAAATAATTCCAGATATTTAATATACTCTCTGATTTCTTCTTCATTGAGTTTATTTTCATGATGTTTTATCAGATTGAGTAAATACATCATGCTATCTTCACCTTTAACGGCATCTTCGTTATCGTTAGTTTGCTCATACTCATCAAACGGTTCATCCTTAGGAATTGGTATAAGAAAGCCTTCAAAAGCTTCTAAATGCTGATAAGTAAGTCTTAATACTTTAGCAATGACTGGTATATTTTCTTCTACCACGTATTTCCTTAATTCTTTTAGCGAATCTGCTAATGAATTGTATAAAATACCGTTTTGTTCAGTTTCATTAATAATTTTGGTCAGAAGTTGTTTTGCTTTTTTATTTTTCACGTCATACATTTTATTGCAAAATTAGCTAAATCTATCATTGGAGTCTCTATAAAGCGTAAAAAATACTATTAAATTCTAAATTATTTCCAATAAGGATTAAATCTGATTATTTTTGCAACCTATTAAAATTTGAATTATGCAGGAAACTGTCGACAAGCAGTTATATGATTATCAGGAGAAAGATTTAGAAAAAATATTCTATCATATAGATCATTCGCCAGCCAATTATAATTTATTATATCAATTACCTACCGGTGGTGGAAAAACAGTTGTATTTTCTGAAATAGTAAGGCGATATATTCAAAAAACCGGTAAGAAAGTTATCGTTTTGACGCATAGGATTGAACTTTGTGCTCAAACTTCTAAAATGCTCGAGCAATTTGGTGTAAGGAATAAAGTGATTAACAGCGAAGTTAAAGAGCTGTCTAACAATAATGATTATATGTGTTTCGTAGCGATGGTTGAAACACTGAATAATAGATTAAATGAGGAAAAAATAGATGTTTCTAACATAGGTTTGACTATAATAGACGAAGCTCATTACAACTCATTTACTAAATTATTTAGCTATTTTAAAGATAGTTTTGTACTGGGTGTAACGGCAACGCCATTAAGCTCTAATATTAAATTACCGATGAATCGGAATTATGATCAATTAGTGGTAGGGGAGTCTATATTATCTCTAATTGAAAAAGGTTTTTTGGCTAAAGCAAATACTTACAGCTATGATGTAGCCTTAGGACAATTACAAGTTGGTATGACGGGTGACTATACCGTAAAATCATCTGAAGACCTGTACACCAATATGTCAATGCAGAGCAAACTTTTACAAGCTTATGAGGAGAAATGTAAAGGCAAGAAAACGCTTATTTTTAATAATGGTATAAACACCTCATGGTTTGTTTATACAACTTTTAAGCAAGCCGGCTATGAAATCAAGCATTTAGATAACACCCATAATAAACAGGAAAGAAACGAAATTTTAAATTGGTTTAGAGAAAAACCCGATGCGATATTAACCTCTGTAAGTATTTTAACCACAGGATTTGATGAGCCATCTGTAGAAAACATTATTTTAAATAGAGCAACTAAATCGCTAACCCTTTATTATCAAATGATAGGCCGTGGTTCAAGACGCTTACCCGATAAGGAAGAATTTAATATATTAGACTTAGGTAATAATGTTGCGCGCTTCGGTCCTTGGGAAGCGCCGGTAGACTGGCAATTAATCTTCAAAAACCCGGATTACTTCCTAGATAATTTGGTGACTGATGAAGAGATAGAAAGCTATTTTAAATATGAAATGCCTGAGGAGGTAAGAGCCATGTTCAAAAATAGTGAAAGCATTGATTTTGATGTTAGATATCATTATAACAAGGCTATCAATAATGGAGTAAAATCTAAAAAAGTGTTGGATAAATCCATAGAGCAGCATGCCAGGATGTGTGCTGAAAATTCTGAAGATGTTTTTGATGCCAGGATTCTGGCCAGAGAATTAAAAGATGATATTCAGGGTAGGATAAAAGATTATTCCACCTGTATAATCAACAATACAAAAAACTATCGCAAATGGTTGTTTGAAGACTATAATCGTAAATTAAGAGCTAAAATAAATGAATACTTTAGAGAAGATTAGATTCAAATAGCTGAGTTTTATTTATGTTATCATTATTACTCACTTAGAGCCCTCGAAAATTTGAAAATTTTATTTAATTCAAAGTGGCGTTTTTAAATACGATTACGAGCTTCCCACTACTTTGAGCTGGAAGGGTTTCTTCTAGTGATTATTATCCAAAAAATAATACCCTTTGCCTATCGGCATTTCTACTTCGGTACTGCTCAGTACATCGCCTCTAGGGAAAACTTCTAATAGTGAGTTAAGTATTAGAAAATGAATTTATTATATAAAAAGTCATTGGTAGACTGCCTTTGCCGTCTTAGGCAGGTGTTCCGACAGGAACCGTCGGAATGTACTTCGACTGGGCTTAGTAGAACTATCGAGAAGTCTTGTGGTTTAAAAGCTGATCTTACCTTTTAAATTTCAGGATTATTTGCTTATCAGTAAAAAAAAACACGATTTAGTGTGGTAAGTTCGATTTGACGATATTACCGTAATAATCTGACAATCATGCTCTAGAATTATATTAATTTAAATTGATATAAACTAATCAGTTATAATCTCATTTGATAACATCAAATGTTTTAGAATATTTATTTGGAAAGTAGAACACTTTTAAGATGTATAAGTGATTTTTCAGAAGCTATATCTGATAATGATTTGAAATTAAAAGACATATAAAAAGGGCGATTGATAACAATCGCCCCTTCTAACAGTAAGATGAAGTAATATAAAATTACTCCACGATCCAAATAACACCATTTTGGGTGTTGGCTTCATCTTCAAATTCGTTAATCGCAGCTGTGTAATTTTCATTATTTAAGCTGATTTCATTACCTGGATATAAGAATCTTGTCGGCATGTTACCATTATTAGCATTAGAACATGGCGCTTCAAGAAATGGCACGGCGTTTACGTCAAAACCGCTTCCACCATTAGATTCCATAACCATTCTTCTAGAATCAAAATAAGGTTCCATACCATGGAAGAATGTAGCAAGCCATTTTTGCTCCCAAATTTTATCGAGAGAACCATCATAAGCAACACCAGAATTGTTATAGAAATCCATAAAACTATTCCAGCCAAATACATCAACATTTACGCTATAATATTCCATAGAAGCTTGAATACCATTCATGTAATGCATCTCTGCATCACCGCTTACAATACCTTTTTGAATAGCTTCAGCAATAATTAATTCTTGTTCACTATAGGTTGCAATAATAGCACTAGCTCTTTCGCTTCCGGTTGGATGACCAGGGTAATCGTAATAACGAGCACCAAGTCTTGACCCACCTTTATCACATCCACCTGTTTCACTGCCGTTTTCAGCGCCAGTGTATTCAGCATTCATAGAATCAAAGGTTCCTAAATCAGTTACATTATCAGGTCTGGCATATTCGCCTAATCTAGGATCACTATAATTTTGCATAAGATCAACTGATTGTTCACTCATAACAACAGCATCAAAATCACCTTGTTTTAAAGGAAATAATGGATAAACATTAGGGAACGAACCTAAATAATCAAGATCAGCATTATCTGCGTTGCTGCCAAATAGCATACCTCCATTAATAAGACTATTCATATCACTAGAGACATCTCTTTTATTACTTAAGTGATTTAATATTCTCAATTGAAGCACATTAGACAGCTTCATCCATTGTTGAGGTGAACCATCAAAAATCAAATCTCCCTCAACAGACTTTCCATTATTAGCAGCTTGATCTAATAAACTATTGGCTTCTTGTAGTCGCTCTAAGAGACCACCCTGACCATCTAAAATTACTTCTTGAGCATCATAAGCAGGTGTAAAGTTACCGTCTGTTGTTCCTGAAATTGCTTCAGAGTAAGGGATATCACCATAGCTCATAGTTAGCGTATAGAATACATTAGACTGCATAATAATCGCTGCAGCTTGTGTAGCAAGATTATCATTTTTTTCTGCTGTGAGTTCCGCATCTTTAAAATCTCTTAATGCATTATACTGATCTAACCATAAAGTGGTAAATGCATTGAAATCGTAACTATCTGCTTCAGTACGAAGCGTTTTTGCAGTTACTTGAGCAATATTATTACTCAATAAGAATGACTCATTAACCATTGATCTCATTGAAGCTCTAGTAGCTGATGTCATCAATACAGCTGCATTTACCTCTTCAGGTTCATTAGGGTTACTATTCACCCCTTCAAAACCATCATCACAACTTATAATTGCTAATAATGGTATTAATACTAAATATATGTTCTTTTTTATATAATTCATAATCTATTTTTTAAAATTAAAGTCTAGCATTTAAAGAAATACCTAAACTACTGGTAGAAGGAAGTGGGTTTGAACCAAAACCGTTGACGAAATTACCACCTCTAATAGAGAATGTTTCCGGATCTACTGTAGGTACGTCTGTAATAAGCAGTAAATTTCTACCTATAATTGAAGCTTTAAATGAATCTACACCTAAATCTCCAAACCATTCTGTTGGGAAGTTATAAGTCAATCTTACTTCTCTTAACTTTAGCCAATCATTATCAAAGGTAGCTGCTTCTATATTATCACGGTTAAAACCGTTACCATAATAAGCATAGAAATAATCCCTTGGCGCAACAGCCACATCGTTTTGACCGCCATTAACATCAACACCCGGACCAACAACACCTTGACCGGTTCCTGGTCTAAGTGAATAAACCGGCGCTCCATTAGCATCGTAAGAAATATTATATTCTGCACGGCCTTCTAATGTAGTTAAGTTTAAGTTAGGATCATCTTCATTAGTAATGGTTCCTGCCGTATTAAATAAGGCATGACCTCTTGAGTATAATCTACCACCAACTTGTCCATCAAATAAGAAACTAAATTGCCAATTCTTATAATTGATGATGTTTTGCCATCCGTATCTTGCATCAGGCTGATAAGAACCTGCAGTTACTTTATCTTCAGTAAGTTGCGGTATACCATTGTCATGAATTATTTGACCGTTTCCATCTCTCTGGAAACCGAGACCTCTTAGTTGACCTAATTTCTCACCTTCTATGGCTACTAATTCAAGATCCTGAGATCCGCCATCAGTTGGGAATACGTCTGCTACAATTGGATAGCTATCCTGAACACCAGCAGGTAAAGATTCTACAATTGCCTCGTTTGCACCTACGTTTAAAATGGTATTCCAACTAAAGTCATCAGTTTCAATAACTCTGTAATCTAATGATAACTCAATACCATTACTTCTAATTTCACCGGCATTAACAAGTCTTGTTTCTTTACCACTTGAGTTAGGAACAGGTAAGAATATAATTTGATCACTACTTAACATATCATAATAGGTAAAGTCAAGTTTTAAATCATTTTCAAAGAATCTTGCATCAACACCAACTTCATAAGATGTTGTTCTTTCCGGTTTTAAATTTGGGTTGGCGGCAAAAGCATTATTACTCAAAGCAGCATTATTTCCAAATAAGGGTTGTGCTTGATAAGTGTTAGACAATAAATAAGGGTCAGTATCTGAACCAACTTCTGCATAAGCAGCTCTTAATTTTAAGAAAGTAAGCGGCGAATCAGCACCTAAATCTAATTGATCAGACACTGCAGCACTTAATGTAGCTGATGGATAAAAATAAGAATTATTGTCAGATGGCAATGTACTCGACCAGTCATTTCTAGCTGTTAAATCTAAAAACACCCAGTCGTCATAACTAAAGTTAGCCATACCAAAGACGCTGTTAATTTTCTTCTCTGCTCTTCTGCTTTCTACCTGAACATCTGTTCTTGAGTTAGTTAGTGTAAATTGATCAGGAATAAGTAATTGAGAGTTATCAGCAACAAGTGTTTTTGAAGCTTGTCTCATCATATTACCACCTAATTTAAAATCATATTTAAACATGGCATCTCTATCATCATTATTAGTATATTCTACTAATACCTCAGCATTTGTTTCCTGAAAATCAATCTCATCTTCTCTGTAGCTACCAAATTGACCAGGAAGACCTTTTGTAGAAGTAGCTCTTCTAAATTGTCGAGATTCTCTTTTGTAATCTACACCGTAACGCGTTCTTACTCTTAATTTGTCAGTAATATCATAGCTGATTTTCACATTACCAATCGCTCTGTTTTCCTGAAAAGAGTTGGTATTTTCATTAACAACTAACCAAGGATTGTTCACCCATAACTCTTCAACGTAGCGCTGTTGTGAACCTTCCTGTCCTTCTCTCCAATATGGTTTTAATTCGTTGATGCCAACTTGTCTTGGATACCATAACCAACCATATTGCACAGAACTACTCTCATCATAACCACCGTTAGGTATGTTATCTGATTTATTCCTGATATTAAAGATATTAGCTCTAATGTTTAGCTTATCATCTAAAAATTGACGACCTACACTGGTATAAACAGTATGTCTTCTAACACCTGAATTAGGAACAACACTTTGATCATCTAAAAAAGTATAAGACAATCTAAAATCTCCATTTTCAGAATTGTTGCTCACTGCAAAGTTATTAGAAGTAAGCATACCAGTTCTGTAGAAATCACTATAGTTATCCGGAGCTGGTGTAAAAGGCACAGCTTCGCCATCAGAGTTAAACTGCTTAATATTTTGACCGTCCATTCTAGGACCCCAATTTTCACCAAAGGCATCATAATAATTTACACCACCCTGAGCAGTATAAATATCACCGGATAAATAGCTATAAAAACCATATCCACCGTGACCATATGTGTTTTGCAAGTTAGGGTCAACTAAAGTTTCTCTACCCATGGTTTGTAGATTCCATTCAAAATTCCATTCATCACTAGTGTCACCTTTTTTAGTTGTTAATAAGATAACACCATTAGCTGCACGTGAACCGTAAATCGCAGCCGCCGCCGGACCTTTTAGTATAGACATGCTTTCTACATCATCTGGATTGACTACCTGTGAAGCATTACCAAAATCAATCGTTGTTGATCCATTTAAACCATCACCAGGTGAAAACAAACCATTAGAAATAGGCATACCGTTTACTACATAAAGCGGCTGACTATTACCGGTAAGTGAAGTTTGCCCTCTAATGGTAACATTGGCAGAACCTGTTGGTCCATTACCGCTGGAGTTAACAAACACACCAGAAACACGTCCGGCTAATTTGTTTGAGATGTTACCAACTTTAACGTCGCTAATATCTCTACTTCCAATTTTCTGAACAGAGTAACCTAACGATTTCTCCGATCTCTCCATATCTAAAGCCGTAACAATAACCTCATCTAATTGGTTGCTGGCTTCTAATGTAACGTCAAAAGTAGACTTACTTCCAAGCGCTACTTCTTTATTAGCAAAACCAATGTACTTAACAACTATGAATTTGTCACCTGGTTTTACATCTAAAGTAAAATTACCATCAAAATCTGTTGTTGTACCTCTTGGAGGTTGTGAATTTTTCACAACAACATTTGCACCCATTAAAGGTATGCCATCTGGATCTTTTACTGTTCCTTCTATAGTCCTAACATCCTGGGCAAACCCAAAAGTAAAACTAAAAAGCAACAATAATGTACTTAAACATTTTGTGTAAGATTTAATCATATTTATCATTTTTTACTGTTAACGTTGCGAAAGTAAGTATACTGGACATAGCATCTAAGAAAACAATTGTTAGTAAGTAGCTTTAAATAGTCTTATAATATATAATTAAATTAATTAATTTATTAAAATAACCATAACCATTTATTAATCAATATCATAACATATGTATTTCGGAAATAACGATTAGAAAACCTTATGAGTGTATAGTAATAACCTATTATTATATGTTAAAATTTTAACAGTATTTTGTTTGTTTTACAATTACACTACTAATAAAAAGGATAATAACATAGTTCATTATTTTTTTGTAGTTTCAAAAAATTTTTATTCTATATTATGAGCAAGCGTATTGTAAGAAGTGATGAAAAGGAATCTATTTTTGGCCTTCAAGTTAATGGACCGGTGTTTTTTATATCAGCAACGGCAATTATTCTAATCATTACTTTCACATTAATATTTAATGAACAAGCAGAAAGTTTTTTTCAAGATTTACAAAATAACACTTCTAATAACTTTGGTTGGTTGTATATCACTGCTATCAATTTCTTTTTATTTTTCATGATATTTGTTGCGCTGAGTCCTTATGGTAAATTACGGATAGGTGGCGTTAGTGCTAAACCTGAATTTAAAAAATCATCCTGGTTTGCCATGCTTTTTAGTGCAGGTATGGGAATTGGGCTACTTTATTTTTCAATATCAGAGCCCCTCACTCATTTTAATGCGCCACCTGTTGGATCTAGTCTAACTGTCGAGGCAGCACAAAATTCCATGAAATATACCTTCTTACACTGGGGTCTTCATCCCTGGGGTGTATATGCTCTTGTTGGTTTATCTTTAGCTTACTTCACTTATTCTAGAGGATTGCCTTTATCTATTAGATCGGTTTTTTATCCATTTTTAGGAGATAAAATTCACGGCCCAATCGGTGATGTGATTGATATTTTTGCGGTATTATCTACTTTATTTGGTCTGGCTACTTCATTGGGTTTTGGTGTAGAGCAAATATCTGCCGGTTTAAATTATGTATTTGGAATAGACGGCGGAATAACAACACAGGTCTTATTAATTGGTGGTATAACCTTAGTCGCGACGATTTCGGTTATTTTAGGAGTCGATAAAGGGGTGAAAGTCTTAAGTGAATGGAATATCAGAATTGCAGGTACTTTATTGATTTTAGTATTGATTTTAGGCCCAACGATATTTATTTTCGATGCCTACGTGCAAAATTTGGGCAGTTATTTAGGTAGCTTTTTCGATTTAGCCTTTTGGTCAGAAAGTTATCAAACTTTGTCTAATGATGATCAAGACTGGCAGGTAGGATGGACCATATCCTATTGGGGCTGGTGGATTGCCTGGTCGCCATTCGTAGGTATGTTTATCGCCCGTGTTTCTAAAGGGAGAACGGTAAGAGAATTTATAGGTGGTGTTTTGTTAGTTCCTACGTTGCTCACATTCTTATGGATGACAGCATTTGGCAGCACTTCTATTTTTGAGGTTATAAATGGCAATACTTCTGTATTAGATATGATAACCGGTCCTGACCTTAATGGTACATCAAAAGCATTATTTGTGTTTTTTGAAGATTATCCTTTTACCACAATACTAAATATTGTAGGTATTGCTTTGATTATGAGTTTTTTCGTTACATCTTCAGATTCAGGTTCACTGGTTGTAGATAGTTTAACATCAGGAGGAAAAATTGATGCACCGGTAGGTCAACGTATTTTTTGGGCGATTGCAGAAGGTACTGTGGCCGCTGTATTGCTTATTGGTGGTGGTCTTGAAGCCTTGCAAACGGCTTCCATTATAACCGGTATACCATTTACCATTATCCTAACGGTGATGTGCTACTCCTTATACAAAGGACTTAAAGAAGATTATTTAAAGTTACAATCTGAAAAAAATCAAAAAGAAAGAGAAAGTTACGAAAAGGTAGTCAGTGAAATGATTAAACGCCGATCAAAAAGTATAGATTTACAATCTAAAAAAACTAAACAAGAAGATTAATTATAATGGTATGAAAAAATTATTAGTTGCTTTAGATTTATCAGATATTGATAAGTCACTATTAAAATTTACACAGTATTTGACAAGCATTTTACCTGTTGAAAAAGTGTTTTTTGTTCATAATATTAAAAAACATGAAATTACAGATCTTTTTAAAGAACAATTGCAGGATATTGACATAGAGCAAATTATTAGTGATGAGCTAGACGAATTTATAGGAAATAACTTCAATTCAGATGTTGAAATCGAAACCATGATTTCTGTAGATCTGTATACAGAATCTTTAATTAGTTACATAGTAAATAAATACAGCATTGACACCGTAATTTTAGGAAATAAGAATAGCAATCAATCAACAGGTGTTTTACCTAGTAAATTAGTAAGATTACTTAAATCTCAAATCCTATGGGTGCCAGAATTAAAAAATTTTAAAATCAATAAGATATGGATAGGCACTGATTTTTCAAACAGTTCCTTAAGGGCTTTTGAGATGGGCTACAGTATACAAAAGAAATCTAACGCAACTCTAGAAGGTGTTCATATATATAATCTCCCATTGCATTTTTCACCTTATCTGCCAACAGATAAGATTAAAGTAAAAGTACAGGAAGCAACCAAAAAACGTTCTGCAAGATTTAAAAAGAAATTAAATAAATCTACTAAGATCAATTTGGTAGCCGGAAGAGATGCAAATATTGGGAGTGTGATGGGTGACATGATTAAAAGTGAAGATGTAGATTTATTAATAGTCAGCGATAAAGGAAACAGTTCATTCTCCCCGTTTTTTGTGGGTAGTGTTACAGAAGAATTGATGAATCAGAATATCAACATCCCGATAATTATTGTTAAAAAACATCCTAACTTTTAAGCGCAAATTATAAACTTCCCGTTCTTCCGCCATCTACCGGTAAGTTGATACCATTGATATAACCTGAGCTTTTAGAAGCAAGGTAAACAATGGCATTAGCAACCTCATCAGCATTACCAAATCTTTTCGCCGGAACGCTTTCTTTCATTTGATCAGCCACTTCAGCGATTGATATGTTTTGTTTCTTGGATTTATTGATGATGATTTGTTCCAGTCTCTGAGTTTCTGTAAAACCAGGTAGAACGTTGTTAACTGTAATTCCAAATTGTCCTATTTCACTCGCCAGCGTTTTACTCCAATTAGCAACTGCACCGCGAATGGTATTGCTAACACCTAAACCTGGAATTGGCTGTTTAACCGATGTTGATATCACATTGATAATTCTACCAAATTGTTTTTTTTTCATAGCGGGAAATAAAGCCTGAACAAGTAGATGATTACAAATTAAATGCTGTTCAAATGCATCTCTAAATTCATCCTCATAAGCACCTATAATAGGTCCGCCATTAGGGCCGCCGGTATTATTGACCAGAATGGAATATTCATGATTAATGGCGGCGACTTCTAAAACGGCTTTTACATCTTCAGGTTTAGTAAAATCTACTTTGTAATGGTCATGTTTTTGTCCTTTTGAAGTATCGAGTTCTGTTTGAATACCTTTAAGTTTATCTTCGTTTCTTGCCAGTAGTGTTACGTGAGCACCAAGTTGTGCCAGCTGAATTGCTGTAGCTTTTCCAATACCGGCAGTACTGCCGCAAACAATGGCGTTTAATCCTGTAAAATCTTTATCCATAGTATTTTAATTATAATCTATACAAATATTTTTTGGCTCCGTAAAAAAATGCAGAGCGTCTAAACCGCCCTCTCTTCCCACACCGCTCGACTTCATACCGCCAAAAGGCGTCCTTAAATCGCGTTTTAGCCAGGTATTAATCCAGATAACACCGCTTTCTAAGTGCTGGCTAAAATACATGGCTCTGTTGATGTCTGATGTCCAGACGGATGCAGATAGCCCATACTGAGTATCATTGGCCATAGCTAAAACCTCTTCTTCAGTCTCAAATGACATGAGACTAACAATAGGGCCAAATATTTCCTCCTGATTGATTACACACTGATTGTCTTTCACCTCAATGATACTTGGCGAGAAGAAAAACCCATTTTCATGGTCTTTGACAGTTAATCGGTGACCACCATAAATGATCTCAGATTGATCATCTTGTCTCGCCAGCTCGCAATAATGCTCAACCTTTTTTAAATGCCCGGCAGAAACAAGTGCGCCAAATTCGGTATCATGATTTAAGGGATCGCCTATTTTAAGTTGATCAACTTTATGGATGAAATCTGCTTTAAACCTGTTGTAAATCGAATGTTCAACAAATATTCGAGAACCGCACAAACAAATTTGACCCTGATTAGCAAATGAAGAACTAATCGTGGTGTTCAGCATTTTATCATAGTCGCAGTCAGCAAAAATAATATTGGGATTTTTGCCGCCTAATTCCAAAGATAACTTCTTAAACTCCGGCGCTGCTGATTGTGCAATTTTTTTGCCTGTGGTGGTTCCGCCGGTAAAGGTAATAGCCTTAACTTTAGGGTGTTTAATGAGCGCATCGCCAGCAGCATGTCCATAACCATGCACTATATTGAGTACGCCAGGTGGCAAACCGACTTTTTTACAGATTTTAGACAGTAAAAAAGCGGTGAGTGGGGTGATTTCACTGGGTTTGGCAACCACACAATTCCCTGTCGCCAGAGCCGGCGCAATCTTCCAGGTAAATAAGTAAAGCGGTAAATTCCACGGCGAAATGCAGGCCACAATACCATGTGGGTGGCGAAGACTAAAATTAATGGCCTTGGCTGCATGCATTTCATGTGCTCTTGTATCAAATTGCGTAATCGCATCTGCAAAAAAATTAAAATTACTGGCAGCGCGTGGAATATCTACTTTTTTTGCTAAACCAACCGGTTTTCCATTGTCAATAGATTCAGCTTCAGCTAATGCCGCTAATTCTTGTTTGATTTCATAACTGATCTTCCTAAGCATTTCACTACGATACTCAACTGATGTATTAGACCATTGCGGAAATGCTTCTTCAGCTGCTAATACCGCATCATCAATATCTTTCTTGTTGCTAAGCGGTATTTGACCAATAGATTTATTTTTAGCTGGATTGATATTGGTTAGCCACTGATAATCTACTGGCGATTTAAATACACCGTTAATATAGTTTTTAATGATCCATTCCATAGCTAAAATTTAAAATCAACCTACATAGGCTACTGCCTTAATTTCAATTAATAAATGCGGATGCGGCAGTTGATGCACCGCTACAGTGGTTCGTGTTGGGCCATTTTCTTCATCAAAGAAGGTGGCATAAGTCTCATTATAACCTTTAAAATCGTTCATATTGACTAAAAAGCTGGTTACATCAACTACATTTTTAAGACTATAGCCTTCTGTTTGCAAAAGATCATCAATATTTTCTAAAACAGCTTTAGTCTGTGCGCTGATATCAAGGTTTGTCGTTCCCATCTCATCTACTTCCACACCAGCAAAAGAATTATCCGGTTTACGTGAACTGGTGCCGGAAATATAGATAAAATCACCTACGCGCTTTAAATGGGGGAATTTTCCTCTAGGTTTTGCTTTATGAGATACTACTTTTCCTTTCATATTTTTAATATTTAGAGTAGGGCGTCATCTTCTAATATTTCAGCTGTTTTTTCATTGATGACTTTTAGCTGCTGACTGGGCTGCATTCTTTCATCTAGCTTATGGGTTTTCAGTAATTTTAAAATAGCCTTATCTTGAGCACGACCCCTATTTATAGCAAAAGAATAAGGCTTGTCCTCTTTAAAAGTGACCAGTGAATACTTTGAATAGTAATCAATTGCGGAGTTTTCTTCAAGTGATAATTCAATCTTTCGCTTAGCTAAAAATAAATCTTTAGCGGTATGCGATTTCATCTCGTGAAAGTTATCTAATGCCAAATCGGCTATCGCATCAGCGTCTTTTTTTCTTTCACGACTAAAAATTTCAAAGCTTTTGGTCAGATCAAAATCATTATCCTTTAAAATGTCGTCAAAAACCACCACATCTTCAAAAGAAGCATTCATGCCCTGACCGTAAAATGGTACTATGGCATGAGCAGCATCACCCATGATCAAACTCTTTTCATAATGCCATGGCGAACAGCGTACAGTGCCAAGCGGCGCAGTTGGGTTCTCGAAAAACTCGGTTCTAAGTTGCGGCATTAATTCATAAGCATCAGGGTAAACTTCTTTAAAATAATCTTCTAATTTATCAGCGGTTGTGAGGTTATTAAAATTATAATCGCCACCATGATAGGCCAAAAACAAGGTAACTGTAAAACTTTTATCTAAATTAGGAAGCGCAATAAGCATATTTTCTCCGCGTGGCCAAATGTGAAGGGCATTTTTATAGGTAGCATAAGAATCGTCATCAGTAGCCGGGAAACTCAATTCCTTATAGCCATGGGTCAAAAAGTTTTGAGAATGGCTGAATAAAAATCCTGGCTGCGCTTGCATGCTTTTCCTTACCACAGAACCGGCGCCATCGGTTCCTATCAAATAATCTGCTGAAAGTCTTGTTTTTTCATGATTTTCTTGATTTTCTATCTCAACTTCAGCTTTTTTCAGATCAACTTCTTTACAAGGCGAATTAAAGTAGATTTTTACGTTATCATAGTCATCAAGTTCATCTAATAGCAAGCTGTTTAATCCGGATCTCGAGATAGAATTGATGTATTCATTTTCCCTACCACTGTACTTTGACAGCTGGGTGTTGCCTTTTTCATCATGAAGCATTCTACCATGCATCGGAATGCATAATTTATCAACTTTATCTTCTAAACCAACCCGCCTAATTCCTTTGATCCCACGATTTGAGAATGCCAAATTGATAGATCGGCCACCGTCAACTTTTGCCAGACGCATATCTGCTCGTTTCTCAACAAGTTGAATACGATAACCTTGCTGCGCTAATCTCAAGCTTAAAAGCGAGCCACATAAGCCGGCACCTACTATGAGTATTTGTTCTTTATTGGGCATTAATAGTTGATTTTAATAATTCTACAAATCGATAAATTTCATCAAAGCTGTTATAAAGTGGTGTAGGAGCAATGCGGATTACATCAGGCTCACGCCAATCGGCCACAAGGTTTTGCGCACTAAGCTGATCAAATAAACTTTTATCAGCATTTTTCACCCTAATAGATACCTGACAACCTTTTTCATTGGCAGCTTTAGGCGTAATATAAGTGACCTGATTATCAGGAAGCTCATCTAATAATTTCATTAGAAAATCAGATTGCAGAACAGATTTTTGCCTAAGATTATCAAATCCGGCGGTATTAAAAAGCTTAAGTGAAGCTCTGATAGCTGCCATTGAGAGAATTGGGGGATTGCTTAACTGCCAGGCTTCCGCTGAAGGCGTAGGTTTAAACTCATCAGGCATTTTAAAGCGCGTAGCTGCTTCATGTCCCCACCAACCGGTAAATCTTTTGATATCCGTCTTTTTAATGTGCTTCTCATGCACAAAACAGCCGGCAACACTACCAGGCCCGGAGTTCAAGTACTTATAAGAACACCAAACCGCAAAATCTGCTTCTACATCATGTAAATCAGGCTGAATGTTTCCGGCACCATGGGCCAAATCAAAACCAACTTTACAGCCTTTTGCTTTAGATTTTTGAACAATATGTGATAAATCAAAGCATTGCCCATTGTAGTAATTAGGGCAACCAATCATTACCAGTGCTATGTTATCACCTTCCTTTTCCATAATCCGCTCAAATGAACCCTTAGAATAATAAGCCGAATCTTCATCCGGTTCCCATAGCACTAAACCATCTTTAGGGTCGATATTATGAAATTTAAGTTGAGATTCTACCGCATAACGATCAGATGGAAAAGCATCTTTCTCTATAAGGATTTTAGAGCGTTTTGCGGTAGGTTGATAAAAACTTACCATCATCAAATGAAGATTTACGGATAAAGTATTCATCATAACCACTTCCTGAGGTTTTGCACCTACGATTTTAGCCATCGCATCTGTTAAAAACTCATGATAAGGCATCCATGGGTTTTTAGCATCTGTATGGCCTTTAACGCCTAAATTTTTCCAGTCTTCAAGTTCCTGTTGAACATAATCTGTGGTAATTTTAGGCTGAAGACCTAAAGAATTGCCACAGAAGTAGAGTAGTGGTTCACCTATTTGATTTAAAGGAATATGAAATTGCGATCTATAAGATTGCAACTCATCAGACTGATCTAAATTGTGGGCTTTTGTTTTAGCGTCTATTTGATCAACTGACTGCATTAATTCAAGCTTACATTATCGAATAAAATTTTAAAACTTCCGTCTTTATTTTTGTGGGTTTTAGCGATTTTAATGCCATTATAATCTACATAATCTTCCCAGGTTGTACTCATTCTGGGTTCATCAGAACCACTGGGAATATAAGACCATTCTCTTACCATATAATCGCTATCAACATAAACCTTATAAGTATCGCCTGGTGTATAGCCGGTCTCATCATCATAATCAACGGTGATTTCGGTCATTTTCTGACCAGAAATAGGTGCTTCAACATTTTCTTTAACGCTTTTCTCTATGTTATTATCCCACACGATGTGAAAAGGATAGATTAACCAATACTGGTCATTGATAAATTTTTGATCGATTTCTTTAAACTCTTCCATTTCAGCTCTATTGTAAGTAATAGATTCCAGTGAATCTATAGCTGTATCGAGCATGGTAACTTCATCTAATCCGGGTTCCCATTTCCACATTCTTTTAGCCACGGTTTCACCTTTCATTTCTACATTAAATTGATACGTTAAACTATCAACGTCATCCCAATTGGCTAATCCATGAGCTTTGGCGATTTTGTCTGATACTGTGACAGTTTGTTTTTTTTGCTGGTCTGATGCGTTGGCATCTTTATCTGATTTTGGCTGTTGACATGCTATAAATAAGATGAAAACAAATAATAGGACGGAATTTTTCATATGAATTAATTTTATGGTAAAGATAATTTTAATAGGACAATCTAGCAAGAAATTTAGCGTTTCTAAAAATTTAGACTTTAGCCATTGGTTTATCCAAAAAAAATATCGAATTTTAAAACAAATTATCAATCATGGCAGAACTTTTAAAATTATACGAAGAAAATCCGTCTGAAAAAAGAATCAAAAAAATTGTAGATGTCTTAAAAAAAGGCGGTTTAGTCATTTATCCAACCGATACTGTGTATGGCTTAGGTTGTGACATTAACAATACTAAAGCTTTAGAAAAACTGGCGCTTTTAAAAGGCGTAAAGCTAGAAAAGGCTAATTTTTCTTTTATATGTGAAGATTTAAGCAATTTATCAGAATATGTGGCTCAGTTAGACGCCTCAACTTTTAAAACACTAAAACGAAATTTGCCCGGACCCTACACTTTTATTTTACCCGGAAATAACAATTTGCCTACAGTTTTTAAAAAGAAGAAAACCATTGGGCTTCGTGTGACCACTAACAATATCTGCCAGTCTATTGTTAGAGAATTGGGCAATCCTATAATTTCTACATCGATAAAAGATGATGATGAAGTTCTAGAATATACTACAGATCCGGAGCTTATTAAAGAAAAATGGGATAAACACGTTGATATAGTTGTAGATGCCGGATTTGGCGGTAATATTGCTTCAACCGTCATCGATTTAACTACAACAGCACCTGAATTGATAAGAGATGGCAAAGGAAGCACGGATATTTAATATATGAAGGATTCCCTTAGTATCCTTATAGCTACCATGAATAGAACATCAGCAGACTTCCTGCTGAGGATGTTTCCTGAGCATGATTTAGCTGATCTAAACATTATAATCGTCAACCAAACACATAAAGTTAAACTTGAGGTTGACAACCCTAATATACAAGTAATCAATAGCTTTGAATACGGTTTAAGCAAGAGTAGAAACCTGGCAATGCAGCATTGCAAAACCCCGTATGCCTTATTAGCTGATGATGATCTGGTTTATAAAAAAGATTTTATCGAAAAAATTAAAGTGGCTTATCAAAACTATCCTGAGGCGGCGATGATAAGTTTTAAACTCTCTAAGGATGATGATACGGATTACAAAGATTATCCCAATCTAGATAAATCGCTTAAAGTTACCGGCAACCAGTTTATGATTTCCAGTGCTGAAATCAGCCTAAATCTAGATAAGGTGAAAACCTATAAGCTGCAGTTTTGCACTTATTTTGGCTTAGGGGCTATGTTTAATTGCTGCGAGGAGACGCTTTTTTTGCGCAGCCTAATCAAACGCCGGGCTAAAGCAGTATTCAGGCAAAAGGCTATAGCCTATCATGCTACCTCAGGAACAGGTGATGATCCGTTAAATCCTGATTTTATAAAAGCCTTATCTGCTTGTCAGTTTTTTACCTTTGGATTTGGTAGTTTTGTTTGGCTGGTATATTATTTATATCAAGTTAAAAAATCAGCTGTTGATAAGGGTGAATCTTTTAAAACAGGTTTTAAGAATGGCAGTACCGGCATTATAAAAGCTTATCAGCATAAAAAAGCTATTATTAAGCAGTTATGAGACAGCACTTACAATATTTGTCCTATTGGTTATTACCAATTATAGTACATAGCCTTTATCAGCTTTTAGCTCACGGTGTGCGTGCCTATATCCTATATGATTTGGCAGAGAATACAGCCTTTGTTGTCATCATCCTTTTAGTATTATCGCTTATCCGCGGTCAAGCATGGCGAAGGATGATCAGCAAAATAGCCTATGTGGTTTTTACAATGACACTTTTATTTGAAGGCTTGTATTACGACATATTTGCGACTTATTTTAGCTCATCTGCTTTGTTTATCTTTCTGGAAACCAATACCGCTGAAGCATTTGAGTTTTCAGAATCATATTTACAACCCAGGATGTGGATAAATGTAGCGATAGCGCTACTGCTTATAGTTGCATTTTTTAAAAAATCTAAACCTAAACTGCAATCTATATTTAACCAACCGGTATGGATGAAAAGTTTGGTTATCCTATTACTGGCTGCTTTTATTAAAACCAGTGGCTATATCATTGCTAATGTGCCTTATGCCATTGTTAAATCTTCATTTGAATATTATCAGGAGAAACAAAAAATGCAGGCTTATGAAGTAGATAAACCGAAAGGGAATTTTACGCAGGTTGCATCAAAAAAATCTTCTGAAAAACAAGTACATGTGGTTGTAATTGGTGAATCTACCTCGCGCAGTCATTTAGGGATTTATGGCTACGAAAGGCCAACAACGCCAAACCTTAGTCTACTTAAAGATGAACTTTTGGTTTATTCTGATATCCTTAGCACATCAGCTACGACCATTCAATCGCTGAAAAAGGCATTGACATTAAACAATTTTAAAGATACGAGACAGGAATCAACCTTAATTCAATTGATGAATCAAGCCGGTTACGAAACCTACTGGATCTCTAATCAAAAACCAGTAGGTATTTATGATAGTTTTGTAACGCAGGTCGCTAAGGCAGCCGATCATTATACATTTACCAACTCAACCATTTATTCTTCGGTTACCCCTTTAGATGAAGTTTTGATTCCCCATTATAAAAAAGCACTCCAATCTGATGCTGATAAGGTTTTTATAGTCGTTCATCTGTTAGGCACGCATGCTAAATACCATTATCGTTATCCTAATACATATGCTCATTTTAATGGCGAAACGCCCAGCCGTTTTACCCATGCCACGGCAACTGAAACGGTGAACCATTATGACAATTCCATCCGTTATGTAGATTATATATTAAACGCTCTGATCAATCAGTTAAAAGATAAATCTACTAGTGCTTTTTTGCTTTATTTTTCTGATCATGGTGATGAAGTTTATGATATTCGCGACTTTAAAGGACATAATGATGATAATCCTACACCGGCCATGTTTGAGATTCCGTTTGTGGTATGGCAATCTCAGCAATACCGTAACTCCTCTAAAATAACTATAGATACCGCCAGACCTGCTACCATAGATCATTTAATTTACAGCATTAGTGATTTATCAGATGTTCAATTTGATAGATATCAGTCGAAAAAAAGTATTTTTTCAGATGATTATCAAGCACCTAAACAACGTGTTTTAGGAAGTCAACAAGATGATTATCAACATTTAATCAAAAGAAACTCTCCTTAGATTTTGAAATATTTTCTTTATAGCTTTTGAGATGACTTAGGCTATACTAAGCAAAGCTTAAACGTTTTAGGAGTGTTGCTCATCCCGACGAACCTCCTGCGTCGGTTGTCGGGATGAGCAAAATGACGCAAATCAAAGATTTGCTATTTTGCTCACTTCCCAATACAGAAATTAGAAAAGATGTTGCCTAAGAGTTCGTCATTTGTTACCTGACCGGTAATTAAACCAAAGTGATATAAAGCCTGCCTGATATCAACTGCCAGCAAATCGCCACTAATTCCGGCGTTTAATCCTTCCTGTACTTTGTTGATTTCTTCTAAAGCATTCTGTAAAGCGCTGTAATGCCGTGAATTAGTAACAATAGCTTCATTATTATTCAATAAGCCGGCGTTGACATTGGCAATAAGCTGGTTCTGCAACTTATCAATTCCTAGCTTTTGAGAAGCTGCTATAAAAATGGCTTCAGGAAATTGGGCTTTGACTATTTCTCTTTGTTCACCTGTTAGGGTATCAATTTTATTGATAACGACTAAAACTGGCTGGTCTCCAAACTGACTGGCTAATTGATCAATTTCGTTTTTAATTTGCTCTAATTCAACATTGTTGAGTTGACCATTATCGAAAAGCTTAGGTGTATCTATCAACCTTAAAATCAACTGTGATTGTTTGATTTTTTCATAGGTTTTTTTTATTCCAAGGGCTTCTATTTGATCTTCTGTAGCTCTGATACCGGCAGTATCGATAAATCTAAATCCGATGCCTTTAATGGAAATTTCATCTTCAATACTATCTCTTGTAGTACCGGCAATATCACTTACAATAGCTCTTTCTTCATTTACCAGAGCATTTAATAAAGTAGATTTACCCACATTAGGTTCGCCAACAATCGCCACCGGAATGCCTTTTTTTAAAACATTACCTACCGCAAAAGAATCGATTAAATAGGTGAGCTGCTTTTGAATGTTTTGCACCAGCTGCCGGAACTGGTCACGATTAGCAAACTCGACATCTTCCTCAGAAAAATCCAATTCCAATTCAATTAAAGACGCAAAATCTAATAATTCTTGTCGTAACTGATTGATCTCATTTGTAAAGCCACCGCGCATTTGTTGCATAGCTAGCTGATGGCTGGCTTTGTTTTCACTGGCGATTAAATCTGATACGGCTTCTGCCTGACTTAAATCCATTTTTCCGTTTAAAAATGCACGCATGGTAAATTCACCGGCTTCAGCTGCACGACAACCTTTTAGGATTAGCAATTCTATCACTTTTTGCAATATATAATGACTGCCGTGGCAGGAAAACTCTACGGTAGGTTCGCCTGTATAACTTTTATGACCTTTGAATAAAGTAGCTAAGGCTTCATCTACAATTTGCTCATCATCAAATATTTGTCCTAAATGCACACTGTGGCTGGGCAGGTCAACTAATGCTTTTTTGTTTTTAGCTTGAAAAACAGCATCGGCTATCAAGATAGCTTGTTTGCCGCTAACTCTTATGACGCCAATCGCTCCGGTTCCTGAAGGCGTGGCAAGTGCAACTATCGTATCATCAATTTTCATATCACAAAAATAAGCACCTCAGTTGATATTTGTAACAAATGTTTAATTTTAGCGTCAAATTATAAAAATCATGAGAGAGGATAACCAACTCATTGTTATTACACATATTTCACAACTCGCTACTTTTGTAACCGGTTTTGGTGGTTTAGTGGTTCCGCTTATTATTTGGGCCACTCAGAAAGATCAAGTTTTAGGTATGCATGAACACGGCAGACGCATTGTTAACTTTCAGATTAGTATGATTATTTACGGCATTATTAGCGGCATCCTTATTATTGTGTTTGTAGGTTTTATTTTATTAGGCATTGTTTTACTCATCTCATTGATTGTACCCATCATTAATGCGGTAAAAGCCAGTCATGGTGAATTACCTGAATATCCTTTAAGCATAGAATTTATCAAATAAATTTGTGTGGCTTTTAAGTTGGTATTACTCTCATATGATTAAGGGCATTTTGCTCAAAAAAAATATCATGAAGCACTCCCATGAGTATTGGATGCAAAAATCCATAGAACAGGCCAGGCTAGGGCAGACGCCATTTGGCGCAGTAATTGTCAAGTCTGATTATGTATTTATAACAGCTTACAATACGACTTCTATTGATGGCCCTCAAGCCCATGCTGAGCTTAATGTGATTTCAAGAATTGGCGAATTAGCCCCTTATGAAGCTCATGAGTTAAGGCTTTACACCACGGTAGAACCCTGCCCGATGTGCATGTCGGCTTTGGTTTGGGCAGGCATAGGTCATTTGATTTACGGTGCAACTATTGATGATGCGGCTGCATTTGGAAACCAAATCCACATCACTAGTCGGGAGATTGCATCAAAAGCCTGGTATTCTATTGATATCATACCAGAAGTAGAAAGAAAGGCGTGTCAGGAGCTTTTTAAATCCTGATTATTATTTTTATTTGAAAAGAATCATATTATCCAATATAGCTCTTCCTATCATAGCTTATTTCATGAAACCAATAGATTCTTATTTCCGACTATTATTTATTTTTGGTTTTAAATAAATTTAGGTCATGTAGTTATTGATGAAATTTAAAAAAAAGAAAAATAAAAGTTCAATTTCTTTGAGAATTGGATGTTGATGATGATTAAAAACCTATGTGATAGCTAATATTGAATGAATTTGGCAATAAGAATTTCAAGAGAATATTATCATCCTTACAAAACAAAAAAAACCTTGTATAACAAAAAGCTATACAAGGTTTTAAATAGTGGAGTCGGGGAGACTCGAACTCCCGTCCAAACAAGCAATTCAATGAATTTCTACACGCTTAGTTTGCTTTAAATTTTCGACTTTAGGCCGATAGCAAACAATCTACCTAAAGCTTAGTTCCTTAAGTTTCGCAGTAAGTGCGGAACAAACCTACTACTAGATTTACTTTCCGGTGCCTCTGGATTGAACGCCGCAAATCAAGGCCTTCAAGAGACATCATGGTCACCTGCCTCGCAAGTGATTAAGCGTATCCTACTTCACTTCGGATTACGCAGCCATGGCGTAGTTATTCTCGCCGTTTAAAAAAGATGAATCACGAGATTTACGAGCCATAACTCAGCGCTCGGCGTGCTTAACATTCAATTGGTCTTGCTGTCTAAACCAAATCGACCCCAATTTTGAATGTTGATTACACTCAATATATAAATGAACTTCTTATGTAAGATCCTACAAAATTAATAATAAACCTTTACATACAAATCATAAATGAGCAAATATCATGCAAAATTAAATATGAACACTTATTTTCGCAGACTGTTTAACAGTGTTATTTATCTTGATAAGATAATTATTTAGTCAATTTCAAAATCTAACTTATGAAAATAGGAATTATCAGGGAGCGAAAAACACCTCCGGATAGACGAGTGGTATTTTCGCCAAATCAGCTTCAATCTTTACAGCAACAATATGACAATTTGTCTTTTGTGGTTGAGCCTTCTCCAATTCGTGTTTTTAGTGACAAGCAATATGAAGAGGTTGGTGTAAAAATAGATGAAGAACTGTCTGATTGCGATGTTTTATTAGGTGTAAAAGAAGTACCTATTAATGCTTTGACCCCTAATAAATCTTATTTTTTCTTTTCTCATACTATCAAACAACAGCCTTACAATCGTCAACTACTGCAGGAGATTTTAGCAAAAAACATCCGTTTATACGATCATGAAGTTATTAAAGATGATAATAATTTACGGCTTGTAGGTTTTGGCAGATATGCAGGTTTAGTAGGAGCCTACAATGGTTTTCGTGCTTATGGTAAAAGGCATCAGCTGTTTAATTTACCTAAAGCCGATAATTTAGAAGACTTAGATGCTTTAAAAAAGGAATTAGATCAACTGGAACTTCCAGACTTCAATATCTTGCTCACCGGTAAAGGAAAAGTAGCTAAAGGTGCTAGAGAAATCCTTAACTATCTTAATATTAGAGAAGTATCAGTAGAAGATTATTTGCATCACGATTTTGGCGAAGCTGTTTTTTGTCAAATTGGTATCAAGGACTACAATAAACACAAAGCAAATAAGCCGTTTTCATTTGAGGAATTCGTTCATCAGCCGGAAAACTATAAGTCTAATTTTAGAAGGTTTACTAAGAAAACCGACTTTTATATTGCAGGTCATTTCTATGCAGATGGTGCACCTTATTTATTTACTAGAGATGATGCTAAACGACAGGATTTTAGAATCAACACCATTGCTGATATAAGCTGTGATATAGATGGTCCGGTAGCATCTACAATTCGATCTTCAACGATTGCCAACCCCTTTTATGGTTATGACCCGCAGAGTGAGGAAGAGGTTGCTTTTGATGATCCGGATGCCATTACCGTTATGGCAGTTGATAACTTACCTTGTGAGCTACCTAAAGACGCCAGTGAGGGCTTTGGCGAGATGTTTGCGCAACATGTTATGCCTGCGTTTTTTAACGATGATAAAGATGGTATTTTAAGACGGGCTAAAATCACCGAAAATGGTAAGCTTAGCTCTCATTTTACCTATTTATCTGATTATGTTAGTTAAAATGGATTGCATTGCGCTTTAGTTTAATTTGGCCGTCGTTTTCTAACTTCTTAAGAAGTCTGGATACTACAACTCTTGAAGTATGAAGATCATCTGCAATTTGTTGATGTGTGCTGTTGATCATATTGTGATCTGAAAACTTTCTTTTGTCATTAAGATAATTAAGTAGGCGTTCATCCATTTTTTTAAAGGCTATATTGTCTAAGCTTTTTAAGATTTCATGCATTCTATCATTATAGCTCTGAAATATAAAGTTCCGCCATGTTTTGTATTGACTTAGCCATTCTTCCATTTTTTGTATAGGCAACATAAATAACTGAGCATCGGTTTCAGCTATGGCGATAATTTCACTTTTTTTGTTCCCCATACAACAGTCCATCATCATAGTACAGGTTTGACTGCGGTCTAAAAAATAAAGCAGCAACTCATAGCCTTCTTCATCTTCACGCATAACTTTAATAGACCCTTTCATCACTAAAGGCATAGATTTAATGTATTGACCTACATCTACTAACTGCTCGCCTTTCTTGACTTTTTTAACATAACCATGTTTTTCGAGTTCATCTACTAAATCCGGCTCAAACAAATGACCAAAATGTAATCGGACCGCTTCTTCCATCAATCTTAATTTTTATGGTAAAAATAATCAATAAGGAAGATTTAAATCAATTTAATAAGATATATTTCTTAGGGTCTTGAATAATTACTTAACAGCTGTTAAAATTCAAATGAGATATTGGTATACAAATAAGTTGTTGTTAAATTAGCACCAAAATAAATCAAATGCTGAGTAAGACAAATGTACATGAGCGATTAAGCAAGTTGAGAGATAAGTCTTCATCTGGTGTTCTATCAGATGTACAAAATTTATTAGATAACAACTCAACAGACTTAAAGAGTGATGATCTTAAGAATTTATCAGGTGATAGTAATAACTTTAAGTTTGATTTGCTGGAATCTGAAAATATCTACCACATTAATCAGATCCAAAAGATTTGTATTGATTACAGATTAAGGTTTTTAGATGCTAAATATTATAAATCTGATATTCCGCAGCAAGCTTTAGCTAAGATCAAACATTTAAATGAATCTCACAATTCAGAAATGCAAGGATTTAAAATAATGGCGCCATCAAAATTATTCAAATTAGAAAATGCGGATGACCCATTATTGTTTGCGCCAATTGGGAATGGTTACTATTACTTTATTCACAAATGGGGGAATGATTTGCACCCGCTAAGAAAGTTGATAATGTGGCCGGTTAAACACCTGGAAAACTTTATGATGACTACTTTTGTGTTTAGTTTTTTATCTACCATTTTTGTGTCTGAAGTATTTATGACAGAAGCCGGCGGAACAGAATTTTTTCTCCTGTTTATGTTTATGTTTAAATGGATTGTAGCAATCGCTATGTATTATGGATTTGCTAAGGGAAAAAATTTTAATACATCTATATGGAAGAGTAAATATTATAATGCTTAATTCCGTTCAAACGAATATATTTGAAGCCCGTTCGTTTGAACGGGCTTTTTTATGTTGAAACTAAATAATAATCAATTAAATAAAGTTTAAAATGAAAGTAGAAGATTTACAGCAGGTAGCAGGTAAATTTGATTGCCCGGCTTATGTTTATGATGCCCACAAAATTATCCATCAATATGAAAAACTGGAAAACGCTTTTAAAATTGTGCCACATCTAAGGATTCACTATGCGGTTAAGGCATTGTCTAATCTATCAATTTTAAAGCTGTTTAACCAGCTGGGCAGTGGTTTAGATACGGTGTCAATTCAAGAAGTCAAACTAGGATTAAAATCTGGTATACCGGCAGAAAAAATCATTTACACGCCAAATGGTGTCGCTTTAGATGAATTGGAAGAAGCTGTAAATCTTGGTGTTCAAATCAATATTGATAATTTGATTATGTTAGAAGAATTCGGTACGCTACATCCAGACGTACCGGTTTGTATTAGAATGAATCCACATGTCATGGCCGGCGGTAATACAAATATTTCAGTTGGACACATCGATTCTAAATTTGGTATTTCTATTCATCAATTACCACATGTTCTAAGAATTGTTAAAAATACAGGGATGAACATAAATGGGGTACACATGCATACCGGAAGTGATATTCTTGATATTGATGTATTTCTACATGCCGCTGAAATTCTTTTTGATGTAGCTAAAAACTTTGATTACTTAGAGTTTATAGATTTTGGTAGTGGTTTTAAAGTGCCTTATAATGAAAATGATATCTCAACCGATATTGAGGAATTAGGAGAGAAATTAGGTAATAGATTTAATGCGTTTTGTGAAGAATACGGTAAAGATTTAGCTTTAGCTTTTGAGCCGGGGAAATTTCTCGTCAGTGAATCAGGTTATTTTCTGGCTCGCGTAAATGGTGTGAAACAAACCACTTCAACCGTATTTGCACAGGTTGATTCAGGCTTTAATCACTTTATAAGACCTATGTTTTATGGTTCTAAGCATGATATTGTAAATGTTTCTCATCCTGGCAGAAAAGAAAGATTTTATTCTGTTGTAGGTTATATTTGTGAAACCGATACGTTTGCCAACAATAAACTAATCAGCGAAATTAGCGATGGTGATGTTTTAGCTTTTAAAAATGCCGGAGCTTACTGTTTCACTATGGCCAGTAATTATAATTCAAGATTCAGACCTCCGGAAATTCTCTGGTATGATGGTCATGCCCATTTGATTCGTAAACGTGAGGTTTTAGATGATTTAATTAAAAATGAGGAAGCAATAGATTTAAAATTAGATCAAAAATCTGCAGAAGTTGGTTGATATATTATAACATAGATATTAAAAATAAGAGCCATCTTAATAAAGATGGCTCTTTGGATGTAAAAGTAAATCAATTATCAATTTAATATGCTATGCAAACATTTAAATCAATAATCAAAAGTAACTTGAATATCTTTAAGTAATTAACTATTTTGGCTCTAATTCTTTAATAAAACCTATACTATCACATTGATAATGAAAACCGTTTAATAGTGGGTGCTTATCGATTTATTTTATATAATTCTTTCATACATGTAGTGGACATGTAAAGGATTGATAAGAAGATATTACTATAAAAAAGATTAAAGTTGAAACAAAACTTTGACCTTTTTACTTTTAGGGTAACATAAGACGATTACTGACCTTTATTATCAACTTCTTTTTTCTTGATAGAAATATCTAACTCATCTTTTCCTTCTTCATATTCCATCTTAATATGGTCACCTTCTTGGATAGATGAATTTACGATTTCTTCAGCTAGCGCATCTTCAATATATTTTTGAATTGCTCTATTTAAAGGTCTAGCACCGTATTTTCTATCAAAACCTTTTTCAGCGATAAACGATTTTGCTTTATCGCTTAACTCAAAAGTATAACCCATATCCTCAATACGTTGATATAACTTATTTAATTCAATATCGATAATTTTATTTATAGCTTCTTTTTCCAGCGCGTTGAAGATAACAACATCATCAACTCTGTTTAAGAATTCAGGTGCAAAGGCTTTCTTTAAAGCGCCTTCTATGACCTTCTTGTTATTTTCATCTTCTTGAGATTTTTGAGCTTTTGTGCCAAATCCTACGCCGGTTCCAAAATCTTTTAATCTTTTGGCTCCTACGTTTGAGGTCATGATGATAATTGTATTTTTAAAATCAACTCTTCGACTCATGCTATCGGTTAACTGACCGTCATCTAAAACCTGGAGAAGCATATTAAATACATCCGGATGGGCTTTTTCAATTTCGTCTAAAAGAATAACAGAGTAAGGCTTTCTTCTTACTTTTTCTGTAAGCTGACCACCTTCTTCATAGCCTACGTATCCTGGAGGCGCACCAATTAACCTGGACACTGCAAATTTCTCCATATATTCACTCATGTCTAATCTTATAATAGACTCATCATTATCAAACAGTTCTCTTGCCAATACCTTAGCTAATTGCGTTTTCCCAACACCGGTTTGACCTAAGAAGATAAACGAACCAATAGGTTTATTAGGATCTTTTAAACCGGCTCTGTTACGCTGAATCGCTTTTACCACTTTAGATACAGCATTGTCCTGTCCTATGACTTTACTTTTTATAGTAGATGGTAAATCTGCCAGTTTATTACCTTCAGATTTAGCTATACGCTTCATCGGAATTCCTGTCATCATAGACACTACATCTGCAATATTGTCTTCTTTAACGGTAATTTTATTTTCTTTAGATTCTTTTTCCCATTCTTCTTGTGCAGTTGCTAATTCATTTTCTACTCTTTTTTCATCATCTCTTAATTTAGCAGCCTGCTCGTATTCCTGTTGTTTGACAACCGTATTTTTTTTAGCTCTTATTTCTTCTAAATTAGCTTCAAGATCTAATATTTTTTGGGGAACGTTAATATTAGTAATATGAACTCTTGAACCGGATTCATCTAAGGCATCAATAGCCTTATCAGGTAAAAATCTGTCGCTCATATAACGATCTGTCAGTTTTACACAAGCCTTTATAGCTTCATCAGTAAAATGGACATTGTGATGATCCTCATACTTTTCTTTTATATTATGAAGAATTTCAATGGTTTCATCAGCTGTGGTAGGTTCTACAATGATTTTCTGGAACCTGCGCTCTAAAGCACCGTCTTTTTCAATATGTTGCCTGTACTCATCTAAGGTTGTAGCCCCTATGCATTGAATCTCTCCACGGGCTAAAGCCGGTTTAAACATATTACTGGCATCTAAACTTCCTGTGGCACCTCCGGCACCTACGATGGTATGAATTTCATCGATAAATAAAATGATATCATCGTTTTTTTCCAGTTCATTCATAACCGCTTTCATGCGTTCTTCAAACTGACCTCGATATTTTGTGCCGGCGACTAAACTCGCTAAATCTAAAGTTACAAGTCTTTTGTCGTACAATATACGAGAGACTTTACGCTCCATTATTCTTAAAGCTAAGCCTTCAGCAATAGCACTTTTACCTACGCCGGGTTCACCTAAAAGCAGTGGATTGTTTTTCTTTCTTCTACTCAAAATCTGAGATACACGCTCTATTTCTTTTTCACGCCCTACTACCGGATCTAATTTATCTTCCTCCGCCAATGCTGTTAAATCACGTCCAAAATTATCTAAAACCGGTGTTTTAGATTTTTTATTTGATTTGCCCGATTGCGAAGATTTAGACCCGAATGGATTTTTACCGGAATCATCACCTTTAGGCGGTTCATCCTGAAAAGATTGCGCAGAGGGTTCATCTATAAAATCACCATCTTCAGAAATGATAGCTTTAAACTCATCTTTAACATTATCATAATCTACTTTAAACGAATTGAGTAGCTTAGTGATAGGGTCTGAGTCATTCCTAAGTATACACAATAGTAAATGTGCTGTATTGATATTTGTGCTATGAAAAAGTTTTGCTTCTAAAAAAGTTGTTTTTAAAGCGCGTTCAGCCTGTCTTGTCAGGTGAAGGTTTTTTTTATCCTTTTCAGTAAATGAATTATTCTGTTCACCGGGATTAAGGATTTCAACTTTTCTTCTTAATCTATCTAAATCAACATTCATCGATTCTAATATATTAATCGCCTTTCCGTTTCCCTCGCGAAGAATTCCTAGCATTAAGTGCTCAGTACCAATAAAATCATGACCTAATCTTAATGCTTCTTCTTTACTATTAGTAATTACATTCTTAACCTTCGTTGAAAAATTATCATCCATAAAGCTTCCTTTATATTCTTTCTTGTTCATTGATATTTGAATTTACTAAATAACAAAATATATACCAAAAAGTTGCCAATTGATTATTAAACTTATTAACCCTTGATTAATAAATATTTGTTAATAAAATGTCTCTATTACGTGATTTAAGGTTACTACAAACATAATAATTTATGTAATTTAGCAGGCTGAATTTAATAAAAAGAATAAACTATGGCTGAACGCCAAGAATTAATTCCCATTAATATTGAAGATGAGATGAAAACAGCTTACATCGACTATTCGATGTCAGTTATTGTTTCACGAGCTCTGCCGGACGTTAGAGATGGTTTAAAACCTGTACACAGACGTGTATTGTTCGGCATGAACGAACTAGGTATAACCAATAATAAACCCTATAAAAAATCTGCCAGAATAGTAGGTGAGGTTTTAGGTAAGTATCACCCCCATGGTGATACATCTGTCTATGATACTATGGTAAGGATGGCGCAACCCTGGAGTATGCGGTATCAACTTATAGACGGGCAGGGAAACTTTGGTTCTGTAGATGGTGATAGCCCGGCCGCTATGCGGTACACAGAAGCCAGAATGCAGAAAATTAGTGAAGAACTATTGTCTGATATTGATAAGGAGACAGTAGATTATCAACTTAACTTTGATGATACCATAAACGAACCTACCGTATTACCTACCAGAGTACCTAATCTTCTCGTAAACGGCGCCAGTGGTATTGCCGTAGGTATGGCAACTAATATGGCACCTCATAACTTAAATGAAGTCATAGATGGCACCATTGCTTATATCGATAAGAGAGATATTGAAATAGATGAGCTAATAGACTACATTAAAGCACCTGATTTTCCTACAGGAGGAACTATTTACGGATATCAGGGTGTTAAAGAAGCCTACAAAACCGGTAAAGGTCGTGTTGTTATGCGCGCCAAAACCTCTTTTGAAGAAATAAAAGGTAAGCAGTGTATTGTAGTTACTGAGATTCCTTACCAGGTGAACAAAGCCGATATGATTAAGAAAACGGCTGATATGGTAAACGATAAAAAAATAGATGGAATCACCCTTATCCGTGATGAGTCTGATCGTAATGGTATGCGTATCGTTTATTTCTTAAAACGCGATGCTGTACCTAATGTCGTTTTAAATACATTATTTAAACATACTGCTTTACAAACTTCTTTTAGCATAAATAACATTGCCCTTGTCAATGGGCGCCCACAACTTCTTAATTTAAAAGATTTAATTTATTACTTTGTTGAGCATAGACATGATGTGGTCATCAGAAGAACTAAATATGAATTAAGAAAAGCTGAAGAAAGAGCGCATATTTTAGAAGGATTGATCATTGCTTCTGATAATATTGATGAAGTTATAAAAATAATCAGAGGATCCTCTAATGCAGAAGAAGCTAGAAATAAATTAATAGAAAGATTTGAATTAACTGAAGTTCAGGCTAAGGCAATTGTAGAAATGCGTCTTAGACAATTAACCGGTCTTGAACAAGATAAATTGAGATCTGAATATGATGATTTGCTCAAAACCATAGAAGATTTAAAAGACATCTTAAGCAATGAAGACAGAAGAATGGAAATCATCAAAGAAGAGCTTCATGAAATCAAGAAAAAATATGGAGATGAACGTCGATGTATCATAGAATTTTCCGGTGGTGAATTAAGCATGGAAGATATGATACCTGATGAGAATGTGGTTATTACGATCTCGCATGCCGGTTACGTTAAAAGAACACCACTTGCTGATTACAAAACTCAAAGTCGAGGCGGAGTAGGACAGAAAGCAACCACCACGAGAGATGAAGATTTCTCAGAGTACCTACACGTAGGTACTAATCACCAATACATGTTGTTTTTTACTAAATTTGGTAAATGCTTCTGGATAAGAGTTTACGAGATTCCTGAAGGCAGTAAGGCCTCAAAAGGAAGAGCCATTCAAAATCTGATCAATATTCATCCTGATGATAAAATTCAGGCCTCCATTTGTACAAAAGACTTAAAAGACGAAGAATATGTCAATAGTCATTTTGTAGTGATGGCCACTCGTAAAGGTCAGGTAAAGAAAACTTCACTAGAGCAGTATTCTAGACCAAGGTCAAATGGCATTAATGCGATTACAATACGTGAAGATGACGAATTATTTAGCGCAGCACTAACTAATGGCGACAGCAATATTATGTTAGCCCTTAAGAGCGGTAAAGCTATCAGGTTTGAAGAGAGTAAAACCAGACCGATGGGAAGAAATGCCTCAGGTGTTCGCGGAATCAAACTCGCAGATGATAAGGATGAAGTAATCGGTATGATTACTATTAATAATCCAAACGAAGAAACCGTACTTGTTGTTTCTCAAAAAGGTTATGGTAAGCGTTCTTACTTAGAAGATCCGGATCAACCAGATGATCCTATTTATAAAATAACCAACAGAGGCGGTAAAGGCGTAAAAACCATGAAAATAACCGATAAAACCGGTCATCTTGTCGCCCTTAAAAATGTGACAGATAAAGATGATCTTATGATTATTAAAAAATCTGGTGTTGCCATTAGAATGTCTGTGAGTGAGCTAAGAACGATGGGACGAGCTACACAGGGCGTTCGTCTTGTTAATATTAAAGATGACGATTCTATAGCCGCTGTAGCAAAGGTTGCGGTTGAAGAAGAAATTGATGATGAGGATAAACTTGTAAATGATTAATTTCTTACGTTAACATTTTTCATTAATTTTGTCAAAAATCAAATTTATAGATATATGAACACACAAAGAAACACGTTAGTATTATTGTTTTCATTGCTATTCTTTATAGGTTTCGCTCAGAGAGGTGAAGTCCGCGATGCTGAAGATGAAGTAGAAGACGGTAATTATCAGGAAGCATTTAAATATTTAGAACAAGCTAAAGCAGAAGGCGTTTTAGAAGACAAAGAGAAATGGCAAGCTCGTTATTACTTAACTATGGGTAATGCCTATCTTGGCGCTGAAAATGGCGTAGGTAGATCTTATGAAAACTTGAAAAAAGCTGCAGAAAGCTTCAAAAAATCTCTTACTATAGAAGATGAAGATGAACCAAAAGAAGGCTTGACAAAAGTAAGAACAGCTTTAGTTCAAAATGCGGTAAACGATCAGAAAAAACAAAAATATGAGGCTGCTGCAAAACAACTTTATAAATCTTATGAGCTAAGCAAAAAGCGGGATACCATGTATTTGTATTATGCCGCTTCTAATCTTGTTCAGGGTAAAGCTTACGACAAAGCTGTTAAATACTACAAGGAACTCATGGATATGAATTTTGACGGTTCTAGAACTGAGTATTATGCCACTAACAAATCATCTGGAGAACAAGAGCGATTTGAAACCAAAAATTTCAGAGATCTATCAATAAAGTCAGGAGAGTATGAAAACCCGGTTGAGAAAAAATCAAAATCTAAAAGACCTGAGATTGCTAAAAATATAGCATTGATTTACATTCAGGAAGGCAAAAAAGAAAAAGCCCTTAATGCCGTTGATGAGGCACTTGCAGAAAACAAAAACGATCCGGCACTACTTCAGGCTAAAGCCGATATCTACTATGAAATGGATGATATTGAAAAGTACGACGAAATCATGAAGAAAATCGTTGAGCAAAGACCTGATGATCCTAATTTATATTACAATCTTGGTGTAGCTTCAGAGAAAAATGATAAGGCGGAAGATGCTAAGAAATACTATAAAAAGGCTATTGAATTAAATCCAGAGTTTGTTAATGCTTACATCAACTTATCAACAGCGATTTTAAGCGAAGAAAAAGAGATTGTCAAGCAAATGAACGAATTAGGCATGTCTGATGCAGATCAAAAGAAATACGATAAGCTAAAGGAAAAGAAGAAAAAGTTTTATGAAGAAGCTTTACCTTACTTAAAAAAAGCTATTGAGTTAGAGCCTAATAATCTTGGTGCTATTCAAACTTTAATGAATATACATTATCAGTTAGGTAACGATAAAAAAGCTCAAAACTTAAAGACTAAATTAGATAAATTACAGGCAGGAAATTAAATCACACAGGACATTTCATTAAAAAATCCCGCTTTTAAGCGGGATTTTTTTACATGTATGAATTTTCAATTACTAAAAATTGAACAATGATCTATCTTATTTGATTTCGACTAATTCAACATCAAAAACCAAATCTTTACCGGCCAATGGATGATTAGCATCTACTACAATATGATCATCTTTAACTTCTGCCACACGTAGTTGTCTTTCTGAACCATCAGGATTTTTTGATACTAAACCCATGCCTACTTCAGGCTTAATGTCTTCAGGTAATTGATCTTTTTTAACTTCCTGAAAAAGTTCATCACTCGCTTCACCGTAAGCTTCATCTTTAGCAATTTCTATGGTTTTCTTTTCGTTAACTTTCATATCAATTACACCTTTCTCTAAACCTGGAATGATTTTTCCTTCACCAACTTTAAATTCGATAGGCTCTCTTTCAACTGAACTATCAAAAACCTGACCGTCAGAAAGCTTTCCAGTGTAATGTAATTTGATTGTGTCGTTTTCTTTAACTTGACTCATAAAATTAAATTTAAATTTCTGCAAAAGTAATAGATTTATTCTTGCTCAAAGAATAATACTAAATAAATATCATTGCTTTTCAATGAGTTAATTAGTTGCTATAAAACCGATGTATTAAAGTTTATTTAAGTTTTTAGCTATCTCGATTAACTTAATTTTATTTGCACATTATGAGTAAGAAAGAAAAAAAACCTGATCAGGTAGTTTACAACGAAAAAACCGATAAGTATGAAGCCGGTTTGCTCCCTTATGGCACGAATGCATCTGCGCCTAAAATAACTCCATCTGACGTTACGCATTGGAAAAACAACAACCTTTCTAAAGTAAATCATCAAATTCAAACCGAGTATGAATCATTAAAAGAGGCTTACGAGAATTTGATGAAGCGTTATGAGTACAATAGATTAGTATATAGCGCCCAATTTAGTTTCGAACCGATTGTGGGTGAAGTCTATCACTTATACGAGAGTAAAAAAAGAGGCATATTCCTTTCTATCATTCATCCGGATGAGTGCGATTTTGATTATAAAGGTAGTTTTAAATTAGACGAAGATAAGATGTGGAATAAAGTAGATAAAAATGACATTTAATTTGTTGTTTCCCACTAAGACGTCAGATTTTAAATCTAAGATATGAGCCATTTACTTAAGTTGTTAAATATCAGGTTTGTATATATTTATAAATGGTTAACCCGATTAGATAAGTTGATTTTTAGCAAAAAAAGCGACTGAAAAGTCGCTATTTACTCTAATAAATTTTAATAATCAGCTTCTAATTTGATTTTAATAAGGATAAGAATTTTTGAACATCGGGTATCACTATTATGCTTGTTCTTCTATTTCTTTGCCTTCCTTTTGTAGTTGTATTTTCAGCTACTGGAAGATATTCGCTTCTAGCTGATGCAATCAATCTTTCACCCTGAACATTGAATTTTGATTCCATTATTCTTACTACTGCTGTTGCTCTCTCTGAGCTTAGGTCCCAATTATCCTTCACATTAGAACCCCTTAAAACCTTTTTGTTATCCGTATGACCTTCTACCATGACATCCATATTCTCTTCTTTTTTAACCATATCAGCCACGCGCTGGAGTAGAGAAGTAGCCTTTTTATTAACTTTATAGCTTCCGCTACTAAATAAAATCTTATTTGAAATAGTTATCTTAACTACAGGCTGACTTACCTGTACGTTTAACATGTTATCATCCAAATCAGAACCATAATCTTCTGATAAAGCTTGTTTTATGTTATAAGCAATAGCTAAATTCACAGAATCATTTAACGTTTTGGCCTGGGCTAATTTTTTAGAATCAACGTTTTTCAAAGTATTACGCATAGCCTGTTTAGATTCATCATTCATCACAGCCCCATCATCTAAAATCTCTAACTTCTCACTGTTTTCAGACTGAAGCTGTTTGATTTTGCTATTATAGTCTGCAACAGCGTTTTTCATACTGTTTAAATCTTCGTTAAGCAAATCATTTTGCTCTCTGGCACTCTCAAGGGCATCTTTGGTTTGTTCTAATTCGTCTTGTTTTGCAATAAATTTCTTTTTTGAAACACATGCGTTTAAAGTTGTAAATATCAGTACAACAGCTGTTAATTTAATAGTTCTCATATATCATATTTATAATTTGTTACCATAAGCTAAATCTCCAGCATCTCCTAATCCGGGCACAATATAAGATTTGTCATTTAAATGCGGATCGATATCTGCAACAAAACAACATATATCATCGTTTAGGTGATTATTAAGGTTTTTTATGCCATCTTGAGAAGCTACAACACCTAAAATAAATACCTTTGATGGTGTACCAAATTTTTGTAATTGCTCTAAACAGTTAATAATGGATTTTCCTGTTGCAATCATAGGATCTGCCAGAAGTAATACTTTATTGTTAAGATCAGGAGATGATTCGTATTCTACTTTTATTTTAATCTCATTTTCATTTTCTATTCTATAAGCCGATACAAAGGCATTTTCAGCATGATCAAAAACATCTAACAAACCTTCATGCATTGGCAATCCGGCACGTAGAATAGAAGATATCACCAACTGATCCTGAACATCATTAATCTGTTTTTTTGCTAAAGGCGTTAATATATCTGTTTGCCTATAATTTAAGCTTTTGCTTAACTCATAACCTAAAAGCTGACTGATGCGTTTTAGATTAAACCTAAATCTCATTCTATCATTTTGAATGTTGACATCGCGTAACTCTTTTAAGTAGCTGGTCAAAATGGATTTCTCCTGACTAAAATCAATGAGCGTCATGTATTATTTTTAGGCAAAATTAAAGATAATTGACGATCTATAATGTCTATAATTTTGTACTCTTTGTTATTAAAAAGACGTATTAAAAGATAAACTGAACCCCGAACTTTCAGGTACAAATCTGCAAACACCACCTACACAGACAAGTCCACCACGTTGCCTTCCATAATTTAGCGCTATTCTGTGACGACCTTTCCTGTATGAACCTCCGAAGTTTAAATAATGTACCCTTTCATCTGGCTTATCACTACCATAATTGTAGATATCCCAGACGTAAAAAGAAAATTTTTCATTTAAATTGTACTCTATTGTGCCGCCAACCCAGTCTTTTCTGTTACCAGTAGACCACATTTTTTCTAATTCAACCCGAATAGATTTGGTTTCAGTAAAATTATAAGTAGCATCTGCAACAATGATATCTGCATTGACAATCTCTCTACCATCTATAAACCTGTAGTCCATAAATTGATCTATATAAGAGGCGCCAATATGCCAGTCTTCATTAATTTTTTTGGTCAGTCCAATATTATAGTCATGAAAAAATTTGTTACCAACGCCAAAGAAATCAACATCATAGTCAGGTGGATTAAATGTATAAGTCCCGGGCAAGTTATACCAGCTTGATAGGTTAATAGAGATATTAGTGCCGTATTCGCCACCTAATGTGCTACCTTTTTCAAAGGAGTAAAAAAAGTCAATTTGACCACCTGTCTCACCAGCACCCATTAGCTCAGGATCTAAAAAAGAAACGCCGCTTAGGGCTTGATATACATTAATGTTAGCTAATTGAGAATGATGCTGCTTAGTTAAAGCCGGCACAAAGTTTAAAATTCCATCTAAAAAATCAAGGCTAGAATTAACATCGCCCAGACTATTAGGAAAAGTTTGAGGTTCACGCTCAGATAGGAATTGCATATTTTCAACACGTCTTAGCGTAACATCTATACCATAATTTAAACTTGAATATCCCATATTGAGCTGAAAAGCATGCCCAGGTTCTACAAAATCATTACTTAAATTACCCTGAGAGTTAATAATACCATCTTCCTCTTTATAATTGGCTTCACCATTTAGGTAAAAGGAATCATAAATGTAATCAAATCTAAAACTATAACTATTAGTCAGCTCATTAAAGTTAGCATTCTCAAAATCAACCTTTTCGTATCTGCCAACATAACTAAAACCTAAGCTCAGGTCTTGACCTTTTTCATACAAATTCAAGTATTCACCTAAGAATATATCAGCATCAAAGCCATAGATATCGCCGTCAGTCACTTCAAAACCAGAACGTTGTCTACCGTAGAGTAGGGTGAAATCAAAATTGCTGTTAGGTGAGTATTTTATTCTTCCACCTCTCAAGGCAGAGTTAATCCCTAAAGCCCTGTCTTCCCAGGCTCTTAATATTAAACCTGATCCAAACTGCTCATAAAAATGACCAAGCCTCACATCAAACTTTTCTGATTGATATTTTATATAATAAGTCCCAAAGTCAGTACCGTTAAATTTTGGATTATAATTAAGCAATGCATTAGGTTCATAAGACTCGATTTGAAAACCTGCTGTTAGCCTTTTATAGGTGTAGTTAAGATTGAAATAATTATTTGATCTAAAGGGTTCTTCAGGTTGGAGCACACCTAAACCCGAATCTTTCATATAATAGTTAAGGTTAGACTCAATACCACCGTATAACCTGCCATAATCTTTTTCCTGCTCTTGTTCTTGAGCAGCAACCTGGTAGGCTGATATTAAAATTAAAAAAAGTAATTGTAACTTATAATTTCTTGAGAGATTTATACATCTCTTCCTCAGAACCTTGACTATAACCATTAAAAATATGTTCAATATTATTGTTTTTTACTACCAATGTATAAGGGATATTAACAATGGATAGTGCGCGTTTTAATGTTTGATTTTCATCATGGAGAACAGTGTAAGGCCAATTTCTCCCATTTACTAAAGGTCTGATTCTCTTTTTAGTTCTTGAGTCATCTATAGAGATAGCCACTAATTCCATATTTAATTCTTCTGACCATTCATCATAATGCTCGTTTATCGCTTCCAGTTCTTTAAGACATGGCATACACCAGGTAGCCCAAAACGAAAACACATAAATTTTATCTTTTTCTGAAAAATCTGATTTTAGATTTACCGTTCTGTTTTTTAAATCTTTAACATCGATATCTGGTAGTTTATCTTGGGATATGGCTGAAATTGGAATAATTAAAATTATTGTGAATTTTAGTAAGGTTTTCATCTTGGATTCAATTTACAACAACAAACATAAAAAAATATTTAGAAATATTTCACATATTAACTTTGATTACTTAGTTTTGAATAAATATAAAAAAATGTAACTATGAAAAAAATTCTATTTTTTGTTTTTGTTTGTTATTTTGCCTTTACGGCAAATGCGCAAATTTCTGATGGTTCAGTAGCACCGGATTTTACAACTACTGATATTGAAGGTAATACGCATTCACTACAAAGTTATTTAAATGCGGGTAAAACAGTTATATTAAATATTTCAGCAACCTGGTGTGGCCCATGTTGGAATTATAAACAAACAGGAGCTTTATCTGATATTCACTATGCTTATGGCCCTGAAGGTTCAGATGAAGTTGTTTTACTTTACGTAGAAGGCGATCCTTCTACCGGTTTAGCGGAATTAAACGGTTCAGGAAATACGGCAGGTGATTGGGTATCTACAACACCTTTCCCGATAATTGATGATGCGACGATAGCATCAGATTATCAAATCACTTATTTCCCTACAGTTTATAGAATCTGTCCAGATGGATATGTTTATGAGATGGGACAATTGAGCAACAACGATATTGTGAATCATATCAACACGAATTGTTCAGGTACCCTTCAGGGGGTAAGTAACCATGGAAGATTAAAAGTATCAGAGGTTTCCTTGTGTGAGGATGGTGTAACAGCAGATTTTGATGTAAATGTTATTAACTATGGTAACAATACTTTAAACTCAGTTGATTTTGATGTTGTTTCTGGTTCTAATGTCACTTCAGTTTCACAATCAACATCTTTAAATATGTTTCAAGAAGAAACAGTTACCGTAAATGCCTATCTGGATTCAAGCCTTGATAACAGTTTGGACATTACCTCTATCAATGGGGGAAACCCAAACGCTTCAAGTTTGAATTCTACTGATATAATAGTATCTGCAGCTGGTTCAACGGATGTGGTGGATGTTGAAGTCCGCGTTTACACCGATAACTACCCTGCTGAGATAACATGGGATATAAAAGATGAACAAGGCAACGTAGTAGCCAGTGGTGGTCCTTATCAACCTGGAAATGATGATCAATATGGCGGCGGAGGTCCGGATGCCCTTACAACAAAGGTGCATGATGTTACGCTTCCAGATACAGAACAATGTTATACAGTTGAAATTTTTGATTCCTTTGGCGATGGCTGGAGTTTAACAGATGGATCTATTGATCCTGGTATAGAAGTATTCTCTCAAGGAAGTTC
>JAVLBJ010000083.1:0-8834 GCA_031581455.1 Psychroflexus sp.
GTTTACCAACCCCCTATTGCAAAAGACGACTATGATACAGCTGATATAGATACTACTTTAGACGTTCCGGCATCAGGAGTTTTAGACAACGACACTGTTGATGATGATGCTACCATTACAGTTATTTCTTTCACTATTAATGGAACGACCTATAATACTGGGGATACCGCAAATTTACCTGAAGGAGATTTCACACTTCTGCCCGATGGCAGTTTTATTTTTGTGCCCGCTCCTGGCTACACAGGAAATGTTCCTCCTATTGACTATACCATTTCAGATGGAACAGAAACCAGCTCAGCAACACTTTTTTTAACTGTGGAAGATACTGAAGATCTGATAGAGTTTATTGATTTATCGTCTTGTAATCAAGGTTTTGGCCCAGATGGTAATTATAAGATAGAATATACTTATAATTTTAAAAATAACAGTACTGCAAGAGATTATCATCCATCCAGTTTAATACAAAATATTCAAATATCTAAAGATTTAGATGGTATATACGGTTCAGGTTGTGTCATATCGATTGATGATATAAGCATTACAACTTCAGTTGTAGAAGATTTTGTAGAAGATCCATATCCACTTGATTTTGACGTAAGTTCAGTAAATCCTGATTTTTTAGATGCTACATCTGATAATTTATTTAGTGTAGAATCTGTAAATAATGCTATTCTATATCCCAGGCAAACTATCAATATATCTTATTGCGTAACAGTAGATCCTTTTTGCGATGGAAGACCTAACCCTACCCCTTCTGGATCAGGAGTAGATTTTGAAACAATCTTAAACCTTACTTCTTCTACTGGTGAAGATGAGACCGAATTATTATTAACCGATTTTCATACTACTGAAGCTATTATTACAGCTGAGCTTAACATTCCTGTTAATCAACCTACAGAAAATCCTGATGGCTCCTTTGATTATATAAATTCTGTCACCATAACAAACGAAGGTATCGCTATCGCTAATAATGTGAATTTTAACATGGGTCTGGATAGCTTTTTAAACAATGGGGTAATTTTTAATGATCTGACTATATCTCAAACTTCCGGTCCGCCCGTTACCATTAACAATAATTATGATGGTGATACAAGCACATTTCTATTAATGCCTAATAATTCTTTGGCTCCCGGTGAAACTATTGTTTTAGAAATATTTCATTTGATTGCGCCTATCATAGGTGCAAACAACAATAATTTTAACCAAGTTACTCCTTCTCAAACGCAAGGCCCGCTAGATGGGTTTGATGAAGACACTCCCGATAACAGAAGACAATATACTTATGCCATTTGGGAAGATAATTTAGGTAATCATTTAGATAGATACTACGCTTCAGGTGAATCTACTGCTGTCAATGATCAGTGTGATTGCGTTTTGCTTGGTATGTCATTTTCGTTTTTGTCAACAGCTGCCTGTGAAAAAACAATAAGTAATATAGATACTGCACCAGATGGAATCTTAGAGCATGAAGAATTGACCTTTGAGATTAATTTTACAAATACGAGTGATGAGGTAAATCTAAATAATTTACAAGTAGAGGAGAGTTTATTTGATATTTGCGATGGTAACATTATATCATTAACAGCCCCGGAAATAATTTCAAGTACGGCAACAACTAATCCTAATTTAAATCCAAGTTTTGATGGCGTCACAGACATTAATATTTTTGATGGAAATTCAGGACTTTTGAAGGTTGGAGAAAGCATAACTCTTGAACTTACAGTAGTTTTAAATGAAGATTGTATCGGACAAAATACAATTGATTTTTTTAGTACAGATCCTTTAGGGAGTGTGACAAATGCAACAGCTTTTGTTGATGTTAATGCAACAACAGACTCTGATAACGACGGGATTTCAAATGCAATTGATATAGATGATGATAATGATACTATTCCAGATATACTTGAATATGATGGTGTTGACCCTTTAGGTGATCATGATGATGATGGCATACCAAATTATAGAGATACTGATTTTGGACTGGATGAAAATGCCGATGGCATTGTTGATAGTTTTGATTTTGATGGTGATGGCATTCCAAATCATTTTGATTTAGATTCAGACAACGACGGTATTTTTGATATTGTTGAAGCAGGTAATGGTGATAATGATACAAATGGTACCGGACAAACCAATAATTCGGTTGGTGAGAATGGCTTAGATAACACAGTAGAATCCGATGATACTGAAAATGCAGATATAACTTATACTATCACAAATACCGATACTGATCCCAATCTTAATTATTTAGATATAGATTCAGATGATGATGGCATTGTAGATAATATTGAAGCTCAAGCAACAGATAATTACATAGCTCCTAATAATGTGTATAATGATTTTGGTGTTGATACGGCTTATGAAGATGGTTTATCACCTGTAGATACTGATGACGATTCCCTTGGTGATTATATGGATTTCAACTCAGATGACGATTTAAGAAATGATGATATAGAAGGTTGGGACTTTAATAACGATGGTACTCCAGAAATAGTTGCTTCTGGTACAGATGAAGATAATGACGGTCTAGACGATGCTTATGATAATGACACCTCTCAGGTTAACCCCACAAATGGACAAGTGCCAGAAGATTTTCCAAACGTAGATTATGATGTTACTTTTGAAAGAGATTGGCGTGAAGTTATGGCCATTGTTGTATTTATAGATGATGTTTCTGCTGTGGAAGGAAACCAATTAGAATTCACGATTTCGTTAGTTACTTTCAATGATAATACGGTTCCAGCTCAATCTACTACACCGGTTGAAATAACTCTTTTTACTGCTGATGGATCAGAAAATGCCGGCGATAACAATACAGCTGTATCACCATTTGATTATGAAAGCGTTAGTGATATTCAGATCGTAATTCCGCCATTGTCTAGCACTTCTCAATTAACCATAACTTCCTTTGATGATGATATTTCTGAATTAAATGAATTTTTAACCTTAAATGCTGATATTACATCAGACAACACCGTCAATGCAGAAGCAAAAGGCATCGGTACTATTATAGATGACGAACTGCCACCTAACATCACTATGAATAATGATACGGTTTCTGAAGGTGAAGAATTACAATATAACATTGAAATGAGTGGGCCAAGCTCCATCCCTACAGAAGTTAGTATTGTAACCTTAGATTTCACTGCAACTTCTCCAGATGATTTTACAGCTTTATCTGCTGTATTTACCATTGATGGGACAACTAATCCTGCAGAACCTAATTTATCTACCTCCTTCTCTATTCCTACTTTTGAAGATAATTTAAATGAACCTGACGCAGAGGTATTAGATGTGCTAGGTGATGTTATTTCAAATAACATTGGTATAGAAGACCTAACTAAAACAGGAACTATTTTAGATACTGATCCGCTCCCTCTATTAGTCATTACAGATGATACGGTTGTAGAAGGCAGCACGCTAAATTTTACCATTACTCTTCTTAATGAGAATAATGAACCTATGGCAAATTACGAGCCTATAAATTTCGATCTTGAAACTGTAGATATTACAACAACTTTAAATAACGACTACATCTATTTTTTCCAAAATGCATCTATACCTGCTTTACAATCTTCACTTAATCAAAATATTCCAACTATAGATGATAATTTAAATGAAGAAACAGAAACCATGTATTTAAGAGCTACAATTACTTCTGGAGAAGTAGCTAATACATCATCAATTATAAACGGATTAGGAACCATTAAAGACAATGATATTCCTAATTTATTTACGCCAAATAATGATGGCAGAAGCGACGTTTTCAGAATAGATGGATTAGAAGATTTCCCCAACTTTGAGTTGACAATTTTTGATAGATGGGGTGGTGAAATTTATAATTATAACAATAATGGCAATATAAATCCTAGATGGTGGGATGGAACTCATAACGGTGATCCCGTTGTAGAAGGTGTTTATTTTTATATCTTAGATTACAATGACGGAAGTACAAAACCTAAAACAGGATTTATTCAACTGATGAGATGATAAAATTTATTATCAAATATATAAATGTAATCCACTCGTTAAGACTTGCTTTAGCTAGCTTAATGTTATTGAATATGTTAGATACAAATGCTCAACAAGTACCTCACTACGCTCAATATAAATATAACATGCAAGTGCTCAATCCAGCATTTGTAGGTTCTAAATCTGATTTTAATGCTACATTACTTTCACGCCAGCAATGGATGAATGTAGAAGGTGCGCCGGAAACTACTACCTTTTCAGTAAATACAAGACTTAATTCAGGTTTTGGTCTTGGCGCCACAGTAGTTAGTGACCAGATAGGTTTAGTAGATAACAGTGATATAAATCTGGATATTTCTTATACTGTTCCTACTTCAGAGTATGGACGATTAGCTTTAGGTGTAAAGGGCGGTATGGCCTTTTTTAATAATGATTTAGCTAGTGGTATAACCGTAGATAATGAAGTTTACGCCTCTAAATCCGGCGATTACGGTAATTTAGGCTTTGGAATGTTATATAGTTCAAGAGACTATTACTTAGGATTATCTGCTCAAAATTTATTTAAATCTCCTGTTTTTGAATTACAAGATGATATTCAAACCTTCGAAGGATTAGAGCGCGGTAATTATTTTTTAACCGGTGGTATGTCCGTAGAATTATCTAAATTTAATGATATTGTTTTCTATCCCTCTGCTATGGTAAAATATACACCTACTTTACCTGTATCAATTGATATGAATGCCAATTTTGTTTTCGATAAAAAATTTGAAGCAGGCGTTTCCTATCGTTTACAAAACTCGCTGAGCGCAATGGTAGCTGTCATTATAAATGATAAATATAGAATTGGTTATGCTTATGAAAACTACATAACCGGATTAGGTCAAAACCTGAATACCCATGAAATCATACTGAGAATAGATTTAGATTTAAATCGCGACAAAAGATGGCTTTATAAGGATTGTTGTTATTTTTAAGTACGCCGGAGAAAAAAACTTGGCAACGTTACTTTAAATAAACTTTTTAAAGTGCTAAATGCTGTTTGAGAAGCAAATGATGATAGTACTATCAAGACTGATATTGAGAACAGCAAAAAAGAAGAAAGAAGCTATGATTGAACAGCTTTTTAAGCAAGAAGAAGAAAAGTAGAGAACCTATAAAAAAGTAGCACTAAAAAAAATATAGTAAAGCTGGCTGAGCTCTATGATCTTAAGTTTTTACTTTCTGAGCAAATCCTATCTAAGAGAAGTAGCGTTAATCGAAACTAGAATTGCTACAAAACTTTAACATTACCTATTTTTGCAATCATGTCAGGTAAAAACACCAAATATCTTAGTGTTAAAGAAGCTTTACAAAAATTGATGAATTACTGCGTTTATCAAGACCGCTGTCATAAAGAAGTAGAGGAGAAGCTGGAAAAATTAGGAATGCAGGATGAAGCTAAAGCCCATATTATTCAGGAATTAATCCAACATGAATTTCTTAATGAAGAACGCTTTGTTGAAAGCTTTATCCGCGGGAAATTTTACTATAAGCAATGGGGAAAACAAAAAATTAAATATCATCTAAAACAGAAAAACATCCCAGAACACCTAATAGAGCAGAAAATGCAAATCATAGATGATGAAGATTACCATCAGGCTATAAAGAACCTTATCTGGAAGAAGGTAGGTTCAGCTGATAAAATCAATCTAAAAGACAAACAAAAAATCATTAGAAGCTTGCAGGCTAAGGGATATGAATTCGGCTTGGTAATGGATGCACTACAAAGTTGGGATAGATAAAATCGGTCATAATCATAAAATAGTCGCCTAAAAATCATCTATATCAGGGAAAGGAAATTCAAAAGATACCACCAATTTCAGTAAATTATAATCTACGCTACAAATGCTTTTCCGTACGTTTAATAGCAGCTGATTTCTGCCAGGCAATCCATTTGTCTCTGGCGAGTTTTCGCATTAAAGTTTCCGTATGACGCATAACACCAATATTATAAGCAGCCTTACCTAATGTAAGCGGTGAACGTGCTAATGCACGAAGACTCATAGAAAACCCTGCCGTCTCATAATGCATAAAATGCCAGTAACCTTCCGGCATGTATAAAGTTTCACCCGGCTGCAATTCAACTTCAAAGCCTTTAGCTTCTTTTAGCGCTGGGAATCTTTCAAAATCAGGATACAGAAAATCTATATCTTCATGAGTCTTTAAAGAGTTAGGCAATTTATACAGGTATTTTGTTTCTGAAGGCGGAAAAAGTAAACAACGCTTCTTGCCGCTAAAATGCACATGAAAGATGTTAGCGAAATCAATATCATAATGCATCAAAACACTTGATTTTTCTCCGCCAAAAAACAGGAAAGGTAATTTTTTAAGGAAACTGATGCCCTGGTCTTCTGGGTAATCAAAATCCTGTTTTAATTCCGGCACTTGCTTTACTAAGTTGAACAAAAAAATCCGATAATCAGTGGGTTGCTGTTGCAATAAATCCAGATAATCACCTAATGACATGTGTTCATGCGGCTCATTATAACTGTATTTTGCTGTTACTTTCCGGTTATCATAAAGCGGAACTTCAATATCAGCGGCTATCTGTTTAAAATAATCAAAAGACCATTTTTTACAAGCCGGCCAGTGTTTAGCCCAATCTGATATAACTAAGGGTAACTGAGGATGATAATACTGCTTACCAAAATCAGATTTCTCAATAGAGTCAACACGATCAATCGGTCTGGTATTAAAATCAAAAAAGGGAATCATAAAAAAGCCTAAGCCTTTGCTTTTTTAGCCTTTTGTTTGGCTTCCAGATTTTTCTCAATGCTGTGTTTAGGCCTGGTCCATTTAGGTTTTTCACCTAAAGGTTTCACTTCAGCGTCTTTAGCCTCTACCGTTTCCGGTTGTTGATGCTGTTCAAAAGGTTTTTGAGGTTGAAGTCCTAATTGTTTAAACAATTCCATATCTTCATTTACATCCGGATTAGGCGTCGTTAATAACTTATCACCTGCAAAAATCGAATTAGCACCAGCAAAGAAGCACATAGCCTGACCTTCCTGAGACATATTAGTTCTTCCAGCAGATAAACGGACTTGCGTTTGAGGCATGACAATACGTGTAGTGGCAATCATTCGCAGCATTTCCCAGATAGAAACAAGTTCTTGGTCTTCCATTGGTGTACCTTCTACAGGCACTAAAGCATTGATAGGAACTGATTCCGGTTGTGGATTTAAAGAAGATAAAGCAACTAACATACCGGCGCGATCTTCTTTTTTCTCTCCCATACCTATAATGCCGCCACTACATACCGTAACATTAGATTTCCTAACATTATCTATAGTATCTAAACGGTCTTGATAGCCACGGGTAGATATAACTTCTTTATAATATTCTTCTGACGAGTCCAGATTATGGTTATAAGCATATAATCCGGCTTCAGCTAAGCGTTTAGCCTGATTTTCTGTAACCATACCTAAAGTACAGCACACCTCCATATCTAATTTATTAATGGTTCTCACCATTTCTAAAACCTGATCAAACTCTTCGCCATCTTTTACATTTCGCCAGGCAGATCCCATGCAAACCCGTGAACTCCCTGAAGCCTTTGCTCTTAACGCCTGCGCTTTTACCTGCGGGACACTCATTAAATCATTCTCTTCTATATCTGTATGGTAACGAGCCGCCTGCGGACAATACCCGCAATCTTCAGGACATCCGCCGGTTTTAATCGATAATAAGGTAGAAACCTGTACTTTATTGGGATCATGCTGTTCACGGTGTATCGTTGCCGCTTTATAAAGTAAATCCATTAAAGGTTGATCGTATATTGCTAAGATTTCTTCTTTTGTCCAGTCGTTTCGGGTTGCCATAAATATTCTAATTTGTAGTCAAAAATATAAAAACCACTTGCTTTAGCACGTTAAAATTACTGAGAATTTAATGAAATGTTAATCCGATAAATTTTAGGTAGATGAATCTTTAAATATCAGCACTGTTATTAATATGTTTTGATGTTGATTTAGATTGATTAATCTCATAGACAATTAAGTCTTTTCAATGATGATAGAAACCGCATTACCGCCAAAACCTACGCTATTGAGCAATATACTTTCCAGTTGATCTTTTTGTGGGTTGATTGTATAATAAGGATTTCCATAAAACACCTGTTCATCTAACATCAGCATGGCCATTTCTAAGCTCATGGCTCCGGAAGCGCCAAACGTGTGGCCGATCTTCCACTTGTTCGTTGTCAAGGCGGGAAGCAGCTCAAAGGTCTTTTGGACGGCCTTATATTCCGCCAGATCACCTTTTAATGTTCCTGGTGCATGCATGACGATCGCATCTACAGTTGACCTGCCGGCTAATCTTAATGCCGCTTTCATAGAATCCTGGAAACATTGCGCATCAGCCGATATGGAAGCGTGATTGCTGATCTTTTCTCCTGCAAAACCATAACCGGTGATCTTAGCAGTAGCACGATCGGCTGAATGGGAAAGTGCAAAAACCGCGGCTGCTTCACCTAACACCAACGTATTTTCTTTTTTATCAAACTTTAAGCTTTGGCATGCGTCTTCTGTTGGTCGGTTGGAGTATAATTTTACCGATCTCATCTGTTCTAAAGTAAAAGGAGTTAATGCGGCTTCGCTTCCGCCGATCAGAAATTTATCGCTCATACCGGCATTTAGCCAGGCGATTCCGTTGAGTAAAGCATGAAAAGCCGTTGAACAGGTGATGGAGTGACTGAACCGGATGCCTTTATTATGCAAATCCTGACCAACCCAAGAGGCGATATTGCCTAAAGTAGTGGTCGGTGAAGTGAGCGGATGAACGCGCTGATGATCTAGAAAATCCTTATGATATTGTTCAAATAAACC
>JAVLBJ010000082.1:0-8834 GCA_031581455.1 Psychroflexus sp.
AATTTCTCACATCCAATGCATCGCGAAGTGCATTGCCTATTAGCATAAAAGCCATGACCAGACTCATGATAGCTATGCCGGGGATGATAGCCAGATAAGCCTTACCTATGATGATATAGCTATAATGATCTTTGATCATTGCGCCCCAGCTCGGCATAGGTGGTTGCGCACCAATGCCCAGAAAACTTAATCCGCTTTCTACTAAAATAGCCGCTGCAAAATTAGCAGCGGATATCACAATAACCGGTGCTAAAATATTCGGTAAAATATGACGGATGATAATGCGTGCATCATTTAAACCTATTACTCTGGCAGCTGTAACATATTGCTGCTCTTTAACTGATAATACCTGTCCGCGCACAACACGAGCTACTTCTACCCACATGGTTAAACCTACAGCGATAAAGACTTGCCAAAATCCTTTTCCTAATGCTAAACTAATGGCGATGACCATTAATAGTGTGGGAATAGACCAGGTTACATTGATTAACCACATTATAAACGCATCTACGTTGCCACCAAAATAACCGGCTATAGCGCCTAAGCTGATGCCTATAATTAAAGATATGGCGACCGCTATCAAGCCTACGGAAAGGGAGATGCGTAAGCCCAGAACAATCCTGCTTAACAAATCTCGACCATACTTGTCTGTGCCTAACCAATAGGTTTTTTTAGCGGTGTAATTATCTAATAATTCCTGATGATTCTTAGCAAAAGGGAAATCAGCATAGCTAAAGCTTTGAGCAACATCATCTGATGTTTGATCAGTTTGATAGGGGTAAACCGTTAATTGAGTAGTGTTTGATTCTATATGCTCATAAGGAATAAAGTCAAATGCTGAAGGAAAACCAAAGAACAATTGTTTAAAAAAACCTGTTTCCTCCTTTTTAAATTGCTGAGGTACTTTTAAAACATTAACCTGAAAACCGGGTTTTTGAGAATGGATAGAGATATCCATCTGATTGGCATTCGGCGAATTATCAGGGATAAATGCATACGCAAAAATCGCAAGTAATACGCATAATAAAATATATGAAAAGCTGATGAAGCCTATTTTATTAGAGAAAAACTTGCGTTTGGCAATTTGAAAAAGCGATTGTCCGCTTTGATGTTTCAAAGTCTGTTATTTAGCTTTCGCTAATTTATCATCTTTTGTGTAGCGAAGCAAATCATCTAAGACATGAACAGATTCTTCTACATAAACATCTTTTTGAAGCGCCTTATGCCATTTTTTTCTTTTATCGGCCAGAACGGAATCGGTCTCTATCATTTTTTTCTCGTAGGGGAGAGATTCAAAACTAAATGATGATGCATAATCATCAATAGCTTCAAACTTTTCAGATTTTGATTGTCTGGCTTCATTTAATTTTCTGTAAGACATGAAGTCAAGAGGATAGGTGTTTTCCTTGCTTTGCGTTTCTATCCATTTTGCATGCTCATCAATTAATGTAATTTGTTTCTTAGATTTTATACGGGTGTTACTTAGCGAGACTACTTTTTCAATGTTTTTATAACCTTTCCATGGTTTGTAATCAGCTTCATCAATTTGATCCCATGGTAGTGGATTTTTATAATCACGTTCGCCAATTTCAATGTAAGAATAACGAGATGGAACCACCACATCGCTGTTAACGCCTTTTAACTGTGTTGATCCGCCGTTAATTCTATAAAACTTTTGAGTTGTGATTTTTAAGGCGCCCATTTCTCCCATAGAATTATTGCGCATCCAACGGTCTAAATTGATGATATTTTGTACTGTTCCCTTGCCATAAGTTTGTTCACTCCCTATAATAATTGCCCTTTTGTAATCTTGCATGGCAGCGGCTAATATTTCTGAAGCACTGGCTGATAATTTGTTCACTAAAATAACCAGGGGTTTATCCCAAACTATGTCATCATTTTCATCGCGTAAGATATCTTTTTCTCCATTACTTCGCTTTACCTGAACTATCGGCCCTTCTTCTATAAATAAACCTGCGATATCTACAACCGTTCTTAAAGAGCCGCCACCATTGTTTCTTAAGTCTATAATTAAACCTTTAGCGTTTTGCTTTTTAAATCTTTTAATTTCCTTTTTTATGTCAGAAGCCGCATTTCTGTTTTCATAATCATCCATATCAAAATAAAACTTGGGCAGTTTTATCAAGCCATAATCTTCGCCTTCTTTATCTATAAAAGCTGATCTTGCATAAGTGTCTTGAATTTCTACTTCATCACGAACTATGGTGTAATCTTTCCGGGTACCGTCAACTTTTTTTACAGTTAAAGTGACTTTGGTGCCTTTAGGTCCTTTTATCAATTCAACAGCATCTTCTAATCGCATCCCCACAATGCTTACGCTTTCTTTTTCATCTTCTTGTTTTACCCTTTGAATTTCATCACCTATCTCAAGCTTGCCATGTTTCCATGCCGGACCGCCGGAAATTAATTCTACTATTTTTATATGATCCATCTCTTTTTGTAGTCTTGCGCCTATGCCTTCAAGCTTACCGGACATAGAAATATCAAATCTATCTTTATCTCTTGGGGCAAAATAAGTTGTATGTGGGTCAACCTGACTGGTAATGGCATTGAGATACATACTAAACCAATCTTTACGAAGCATATCTTCCTGATTTTCGTAGAAATTTTCCAATGCATCACGGGTCATACTGATTGCTTTTCGCTTTAAGCTATCCTGACTTACCTTGTCTTCTTCTTTGAGCTCTTCATCTTCCTGCTGACCTCTTAATAAGTCATAATAAGATGAAAGTGTATTTAACTTTAGTTGCTTTCTCCATCTTTCTTTCATTTCTTTTTTAGAGTCCGGATAATCTAAAGATTCGTAATCATTGTTAATGGATTCTTCCGTTTGAAAATTAAAACCATCATTCAAAATTTCTTTATAGATAGACTCACTTTCATCGATTCTTTGCTGCAAACGCTCGTAGGTCAGATCAAAAAATTCCAGGCTTTTATCTTTGATTTGATCATCAATTTGCTTTCTGTAGTCTTTAAATTCTTTAATATCTGTCTTATAAAAATTCCGATGTAGTGGATCTATTTCTTTTATGTATTTATCGAAAACATTTTTTGAAAAACGATTATCAATATCAGCTTTGTTAAAATGATATTCGTTTAAAACATAAGTAATCAACTCTATTAAGACTTTGTCTTTTTTAGAATCTGTATCAAATTTCTTTGTCGTAAAGCTACATGAACTCATGGCTAATAAAAGACTCAGAGACAATAAAAGGGCATTTTTTTTCATAATATAAATTTATGAGGCTAAATAGTAAATGTCAAAAATACTATTTTGTTGCATTTACCAGCTTTTTTTAAGTGAAGTTTAAAAGGATGTATTAATAATTGATAATTAATTTATATCAAATGCGACCTTTATGCTTATTTTTGATTTTTTTTGTGCTTATGGATAACAAAAGACCACTGATACTCATCACTAATGATGATGGCATAACTGCTAAAGGTATAAGACACTTAATTCATTTAATGAAAGACTTAGGAGAGTTAATCGTCGTGGCACCGGACAGACCGCAAAGCGGTATGGGACATGCGATTACCGTGAGCGATAATATTTATTGTGATCCGGTAACTATTGATCAGGAAGCACATTGGGACGAATATAGTTGTTCCGGGACACCGGCAGATTGTGTAAAAATCGCTACACAGGAAATATTAAATAGAACGCCGAATCTATGTGTAAGCGGTATTAATCACGGTTCTAACTCATCGATTAACGTTATTTACTCCGGAACGATGAGCGCAGCTGTTGAAGCCGGCACAAATGGCATTCCGGCTATAGGCTTCTCTTTGCTTGACTATGCGATGGACGCGGATTTTTCTCACACAGATGATTTTATATTAAAAATCACAAAATCTGTATTAGAACATAGTTTACCTAAAGGCGTTGTGCTTAATGTAAATATCCCTAAAATTAGTGATGTTGCCTTAAACGGCATAAAAATATGTCGCCAGGCTAATGCGCATTGGGTAGAAAATTTTGATAAACGTCAAACACCTCAAGGCAGAGATTATTACTGGCTTACCGGTGAATTTGTAGATGAAGATGGCGGTAAAGATACAGATGAATGGGCATTGAAAAATAATTTTGTATCTGTGGTGCCGGTTCAATTCGATTTAACCGCTCATCACGCTCTTAAAGAGCTTAATAGTTGGAATATAGATTTAACATGAACAAACAGATAATTCTAGGTGTTTTAATTGGTTTTTTAGCCAATTTTATAGGGATGATATTATACGTTGTTATTTTTTTAGATAGCGGATTTGATGAGGCTATTTATAAAATAACGCATTTTAATTTATTAGGCAAAATCATAGCCTTAGGCGCTGCCCTTAATTTTCTCCCATTTTTTATATGTCTTAATAAAAACAAAGTTTATATGGCTCGCGGGGTTTTAATCGCTACGATAATCGCCGCCCTGATAACTTTGATTTACAAATTAAATAATTGGTTGGGTTGATATTTGTTTTATTATTTGATGATGATTTTCTTTTTAAAGAAATCGCCATCAAAATCATTTAACTTAATAAAATAAATGCCTTGATTAATCGATTCAAAATTTATTGATGTAGAAAATGAATCTTTCTGAATAAGCTTGCCATTTATGTCATATATTTCATAGCTTTTAAACTTTTGATTTGTTACTACATTGATTTGATGATCTGCTGGAGAAGGATAAAAATCAACAGCCATTTGGTCAGAGAAATCTTCTGTGTCTAAGAGTATTTTTGAATTTCTATAATAAATCAGTTTAAAACCTATACCTTGTCCTGAATTTATGCTTGGTTCATTTAATACATTTCCTGTATCCATATCAATAGAGAGTAAATTATAACTTCCTGATTTGACATAAAAAATTTCATTAAGCGGATCTAAGGCATTATCATTTATGTTAACAGAGCTGGCAACAGATTGTTGTGAGATATTAGTGACTACACCTGTTTGTGGATTTAATTTTGCTAAGTAAACACCTGCCGGGTTTGCTGTTCTTGAGACGCCATAAATCATACCATCTGCCATATTAAATTTAAAATGACTAAAATAATCTGCATTAGGAATACTTAATGGCACTTGATTTACAATCGACCCTGTATTAAGATCAACACCTATTAAATCTGTGCAATCAGAAAAATAATAAACATCATTTACTACATCTAAAGCCATATCTAAATTGCAAATAGTATTAGCAATAGAATTATTAGATATTCTTGTGATAACACCGGTCTGAGGATCAATAGTTGACAAATAGAATTTACCGCCTTGTGTAGGCGTTCTTTCTAAGCCATAGATGTTTTGATCTAATTCATTATATACAAATTGCTGAAAGTAATAGTTAGGTTGTAACTGCATAGTTGAACTGAAAAGTATGTCTCCGGTTTGTTCATCTATCGCAACCATCTGACCAGATCCATCAGTATAATAAAAGATATCTTGAATAGGATCAACGGTAGATGTCTTATTAGAAATATAGTTGCCAAATCCCTGATTAGAAATTTGATTGATGTCTCCGGTTTGGGTATTAATACTCGATAGCCACATTTCGTAATCGGGTGGTGCCATGCCATTATCATCTTCTACTTCGACGTATAAGCCGATAATATTATTAGCGCTTTGGGCGAACAAATGAGGTGTAATGACACCTAATAAGAGTAAAGTCCACAAAAAATTTTTCATAATTAAGTATTATAATTGATTAAAATTATTAACTATTTAACTTCTAAATTAGAGGAATAAATAATATAATGTATGGGTTTCACTTATTTTAACTTATGTTGAAGGTTGAATTTAAGCTATGCGACTAAATTTGATGGGTTAATGAATATTTGTTGAAAAAACATCAATTAGAAATAAAACAGTGGTTCAAAGTCCAGAACTGGCAAGCCTTTCCATTCCAGAAAGCTACCTGGGAAGCTCATCAGCAAGGCTATCACGGACTTTTGAACGCACCCACGGGAAGCGGGAAGACCTACGCGCTTTGGGTGCCTATCTTGCTCAAGATATTGGAACGAAAACAGAAACGATCAGCACTACAAGCCATCTGGATAACGCCGCTCAAAGCCCTTTCCCATGAGATCAAACAAGCCACAGAGCGACTGGCCGATCACTTTGACCAAAATATTAGCGTTGATATCAGGAACGGCGATACTTCAACTTCCGTAAGAAGCAAGCAAAAGCGGAATATGCCGGACCTTTTGATCACCACACCGGAAAGCCTGCAACTATTGCTCGCTTCAAAGAACTATGACAAGGTCTTTAAAAATTTACATTCCGTAGTGGTCGATGAATGGCACGAACTCCTCGGTACCAAACGCGGTGTTCAGGTAGAATTGGGTTTATCCCGGCTCAAGCATATCAGCAGCCGGCTTCAAATCTGGGGTATTTCAGCGACCATAGGAAATCTGGAACAGGCTAGGGAAGTGCTTTTGGGGAGTCATCCCGATACTTTAAGACATTCAAAGCTCATCAAAGCCGATATCAAGAAAGAGATCATCGTCAAGAGCATTTTGCCCGAGTCGATGGACCAATTTCCCTGGCGTGGTCATCTTGGCATCCAGCAATTGGAAGAAGTGGTTGATATCATCAAGAACTCCAGGACGACCTTGCTGTTCACGAACACACGTTCGCAATGTGAGATATGGTTTCAAAAGTTGTTAGAAAAACATCCGGAGTTCGCTGGAGAATTGGCGATGCATCACGGCAGTATCAATAAAGAAACCCGCAATTGGGTGGAAAATGCCATCAGGAATGAAACCCTGAAAGCGGTGGTTTGTACGTCCAGTCTAGATCTGGGCGTTGATTTTGCGCCAGTGGAGACCATCGTTCAGATCGGCGGACCAAAAGGTGTGGCGAGATTCCTGCAACGTGCCGGTAGAAGCGGTCATCGTCCTGGAGAAACCAGCTATATCTACTTTTTGCCGACGCATGCGATAGAGTTGGTAGAAGCATCTGCTTTACAGAAAGCCGTAAAGAACCAAGCTGTGGAAGATCGTCAGCCGGTCATTCTGGCTTATGACGTTCTCGTACAATATCTTACCACCTTAGCGGTATCTGATGGATTCTACCCGGAAGACATCTATCGCGAGATCAAATCCACATTTTGTTATGCGGAACTTACCGAAGATGAATGGCAATGGGCGCTTTCCTACATTACCCATGGCGGTAGTTCGCTCAGTTCCTATGATGAATACCGGAAAGTCAGTATTGATGAAAACGGCAAATATGCAGTGCAAAACCGCGGTATCGCGATGCGGCATAGAATGCAGATCGGAACCATCGTCAGCGATGCGATCCTACTGGTAAAATATCTAAAAGGCGGTTTTCTGGGCTCGATCGAGGAATGGTTCATTTCCAAACTATCGCCGGGCGATGTTTTCACCTTTGCCGGAAGGAATTTGGAACTCGTCCGCATCAAACAGATGCAAGTCCTGGTAAGAAGATCTAAAAAGAAAACCGCTAAAGTGCCGAGTTGGATGGGCGGCAGACTGACCTTATCTTCCCAGATGAGCGAGATGCTCCGCGAAGAACTATATGAGCGAAATATGGATTCCCGGGAGATCCAGGCGCTACAACCGATATTTGACCGGCAGGAAATGGAATCGATCATTCCCAAGCAAAATGAAATGCTCATCGAAACTTTTAAAACTCGAGATGGCTATCATCATATTTTTTATCCGTTTGAAGGCAGGTTCGTACATGAAGCGATGGGCAGTTTGATCGGTTATCGGATCAGCTTATTGAAGCCGATCTCTTTTTCCTTAGCCTTTAATGATTATGGATTCGAGCTCTTATCCGATCAAGAGGTAGATATCGAGCAGGTCATCGATAATAATCTATTCACCGCGCAAGATGCCTTATCCGATCTGGAGCATAGTTTGAACGCGACGGAGATGGCAAGGAGGAAATTCCGCGATATTGCGGTGATCGCGGGATTGTTGTTCACCGGTTATCCGCAGCAGACCGTCAAAAGCAAACATCTTCAATCCGGCTCGCAGTTGCTATTCGATGTTTTCAAAGATAACGAACCGGAGAATCTGCTATTTAGACAGGCTTTTACGGAAACATTCGAATATACGCTGGAACAAGGCCGACTCATCAAAGCCTTACAACGTATAGAAGATCAGGAGATCATCTGGAAAAAGTGCCAGTATCCTACGCCATTCTCTTTCCCTATCATCACCGACCGATTACGCGAAAAGCTATCCTCTGAAAAGCTGGACGACCGTATCCAGAAGATGATCCGGAAATTAACGGGTTCTTGAAAGCTAGTGTAATGCTTTATGATATAACAGCATGCAACATTTAAAGGTAAAGTCCCAGAGCAGAAATAAGGATCACTTTTTTGTCGCCATTATCAATGATCTCGTATACCAGACGGTCCTTTTTATTGATCCGCCGACTCCAATAACCGGCAAGTTAATGTTTGAGCTGCTCGGGATTTCCCTTTCCCGTAGTTGGGTGTATTTTTAGTTCTTCTAGGATCTGTTCTAATTTCCTGACATCACTTTTTCTGCCTGTTTTAGATAGTTTCTTAGTTTCCTTTAAAGCCTTTCCTGTGAAAATTACTTTATATTTCATTTGCCGAACAATTCCTTCCTAAGCTTATCATCATAAAGGATCGTGTCACCTTCTCTAGCGCTTTTGGAGCGTTCGAGTATTTCTTTGACGAATTCAGGGTTGTATGGACTTTCGTCATCATCTTCAATTTCATAATCCACTTGAAAAGCATCTAAGAAATGTTTTAATGCACTTGCTTTTTCCTTATCGGCTTGTATGATGATCGTTTCCATAACGTATGTATTTATTACAAATATAA
>JAVLBJ010000084.1:0-8816 GCA_031581455.1 Psychroflexus sp.
CACTGAGCTACTTTCGCTTAATATTTTATTTCAAAGCACAAAAGTAAGCGACCCCCATCCGCCTGAGGCGGATGATGCTCTACTTCCGAAACTATCAAAATTCTATGAATTTTGCTCTGTTTCGAGAACTCTCGTAAAAATATGAAATCCAAAAGATTTCTGATTTTACGGAGCACTGAGCTAATTTAGCTTGTGAAGCCTATTTTAACTGCGATGCAAATTTAATATTTTTCTTTATTTACCAAACTATAAACACACACTTTTTTAGCAATAGAGCCAATCTTTTTATAATAGTCTGCTAATCAATATACATAGCTATAAATAGGCAAATTAAAAGATCAGTCTAAGGTGTCATTATAGAGATCCGGACGTTTTTTTAAGGTGTTTTTCTCAGCTTCTCTTTCTCGCCATTTATCAATTTTAGCAAAATCACCACTTTTTAAAACATCAGGGACCTCCCAGTCTTTATATTTGGCAGGTCTTGTATATATGGGAGGCGCTAATAAATCGTCTTGAAATGAATCCGTAAGAGCAGAATCCTGATTGCCTAAAACGCCAGGAATCAATCTTATGATGGCATCGCTGAGCACTAAAGCGCCTAGTTCTCCACCGGATAGAACATAATCACCTATTGATATTTCCTTGGTTATTAAATGATCACGTACGCGTTGATCAACGCCTTTATAATGACCACAAAGTATAATGATGTTTTGATTTAACGAAAGCTGATTAGCCATTTTCTGATCAAACTTATCACCATCTGGACTCATATAAATGATCTCATTATAACTTCTTTTAGACTTAAGTGCTTTAATACATTTATCTATAGGTTCAATCATCATAACCATACCTGCACCACCCCCATACTGATAATCATCTACCTGATTGTAATTATTGTTTGAGTATTCTCTTAAATTATGGAGGTTGATATCTACTAATCCCTTTTCAATAGCTCTTTTAAGAATAGAAGCTTCAAAAGGGCTTTTTAACAGATCGGGAACCACTGTAATGATGTCTATTCGCATCAAGTGTTATTAGTTTTAGGCCCTGCATTACCGGCACCTGGTTTTTTCTTTACACTTTTTTGTAGGTCTAGTATCTTTCTGCCTTGCTGTTGTTGCTTTTCAATTGCGTTTCGTCTATATTCTTCGTATTCTGTTTCTAAGTTTTTCATATTTTCTTGAGTGGTTCTCGTTATAAGATTACTTCTTCTGTAATTGATATAAACTATAATACATAGAAAAAGCAATATAAAGATTATAGACCAAACAATAATATGATAAGTTGTTTTATTTAATTGTAATCCCAAAAAAGCTATTGAACTTTTTTCTTCTTTTAATTTACTGAGTTCTGATTGAGTTTCGTCTAATTCTTTTTCAAGGCTTTCTATGGTATTATTGAGCTTAGATGTGTTTGCTTCCAAGTTTTCAATAATATACATTAAAGAGTCTCTGTCAGAGATAATCATATTTTTAATCTGCTGAATTGCCGATTTTTTAACTACCTTATATTCTTTATAATTTCCACTGTCTTCAATAATAAGATCGAATTTTTCAAGTGTCGTAGGTAAGGAGTCTGCACTAGTTTGGGCAAAATTTATCTGAAAAAATAAGATAAAAACTAATAAAAAATAGCATTGCTTCATAAGTAAAATTTTAATTACAAAAGTAGCTAATAAATAAGGAACCTGTAAATATTAGATTATAATAAATCATCATTTTTAAAAGATCAAGTTAGCAAACCATTCTTGTTAGAATTGACAACCTCTCTTTTAACATGAGGTGAAATTTTGGATATAAAATTATTAACCTGATGATTAAAAGTATTGGCCTGTTCTACATTTACTACATGGCCACAGTTTTTAACCACAAAAAGTTTGGCAGAATGATGATCTTGAACAATTTTTCTAATAGACGGTAAGAATAAATGATCTTGTTCACCCATTATGTAAAAAGAAGGAATGTTTATTTGTTTTTGTCTAAACAATTTTAATAGTGGGTTGATGTCAGCTGTAAGTTTAAACCACCTAATAAACTCTTTTTGATATAATTTTTTTGCCTCATTTACAAATAGTAGTCTTGAGGTTTTATGGTTTCTTCTTGGCATGATGATGAAGGCAAACAATTTGTAGAGTAGGATATAGGGTACAATAGATTTTGTGATATTACCTAAGCGCATTAAAAACCTTGACCTTAGATTCATTTTCATTATAGCTCCTCCTAATATCATACTTTTAACACGTTCAGGATAATCTTCACCAATATTTCTTATTAAAATCGTGCCTAATGATATACCTACAAAATGGGCTTTTTCAATTTTATGTTTATCTAAGACTTCTATAATATCTTGACTCAGCATATCAAATGTGTATTTATCAACTAAGGAGTCTTTAACTTTAATTTGAGAATTGCCATGACCACGTAAATCCATCAATAACACATTATAATATTCCTTAAAAAAACGCAGTTGCTTGTACCAGATGGAAGAGCTGCCACCAGCACCATGTACAAATACTACCCAATCTGCATCAGATGTTTTAGAATTTGTATATCTGTATGAATTTAACATTAAAGCAATTATAATATAAAATAATTTAAAATCTGGTTTAAATTCTAAACTTTAGTAAAATTTATAGAAATCATAAACACTTTCGCTTAAATCTTTTCAAGTTTTGCAAATCTAAGCAGTAAACTTTTAATACCTCCTCTTTCAAATTGAATATCAGCTTTCTTATCCTGTCCAACACCTGAAATTTTTAAAACTTCACCTTTACCGAACCTATTATGTTTAACCTGATCGCCGGCTTCAAGCTTTTGAACCTGTTCTTTAGATATACCGTTACTTGATGGTTTAACCTTGCGAAGCCTTCTGGTTGATGCCTGACTTTCTTCTTTCTTGGGTGGAGGCGTACCTTTTTTAGGCTTTTCTGTCCTTAAACCCTTATTACTAGGTTTTCCAAATATGGTTTGGTCAACCATGGGTTGAAATTTATAATCGTCTTTAGGCATGAGGAACTCTAAATGAGTTTCATCTATTTCATCTATAAATCTACTGGGGTCAGCATCATTTAATTTACCCCATCTATATCTGGAAAGCACATAAGTTAAATAGGCTTGTTTTTCGGCTCTGGTTAATGCAACATAAAATAGTCTTCTTTCTTCTTCTAAATCACTTCTTGAGTTTAAATTCATTGCAGATGGGAATAGATCTTCTTCAAGCCCAACTATGTATACATAAGGAAACTCCAGACCTTTTGCTAGATGTACGGTCATCAAGGCCACCCGTTCTGAATCATCTTTATCCTGATCAAGATCTGTAATTAATGATACATCTTCTATAAACTCATCTACTGTTCCGCGAGCATCAGCTATTTCTTCCTGGCCTTCAACAAAATCTTGAATACCATTTAACAATTCTTCAATATTTTCCAGTCTAGCAATGCCTTCAGGGGTTCCATCTTTCTTTAATTCCTGTACAAGCCCTGATTTTTTAATGACTTCTTTAGTTAGATTAAAGGCATTTTGCTTTTTTGCGATTACGCGGAAACTTTTGATCATATTTAAAAAATTCCGCAGTTTGGTTTTTATACCAGCATTGATATTGATGGGGTAACGGTCTATTTTTTCAATTATTTCAGCTATGGTGGTGTTATGTTCATCAGCAGCTAGCACTAATTTATCTTGTGTGGTTTGCCCTATGCCCCTGGCCGGAAAATTAATGACGCGGATTAAAGATTCTTCATCTTTAGGATTGACAATTAATCTTAAATACCCAATTACATCTTTAATTTCTTTACGCTGATAAAATGATAATCCGCCGTAAATTTTATAAGGTATTTGCATTTTACGCAAAGCATCTTCTATAGACCTGCTCTGGGCATTGGTTCTGTATAATACCGCAAAATCACCATAAGCATGATGCTCATTCATCTTGTTTTCATAAATAGAATTAGCTACAAATCTGCCTTCTTCAGCGTCGTTTATTAACCTATTTACCTTGATTTTTGCGCCGTCATGATTGTCAGTCCAGACTTCTTTATCTAACTTAGATTTGTTTTTATCTATAACAGAATTAGCCGCGTTTACAATATTCTTAGTAGATCTGTAATTTTGTTCTAGCCTAAAAGATTTAGCGTTTTTATAATCTTTCTGAAAGTTTAAAATATTGTTGATGTTAGCTCCTCTAAATCCGTAAATACTTTGCGCATCATCACCTACAACACAAATGTTTTGAAATCTGTCGCTTAGGGCTCTAACAATTAAATACTGAGAATGATTAGTGTCTTGATACTCATCAACTAAAATGTATTTAAATCTATTTTGATATTTAGCCAAAACATCAGGGTGTACATTGAGTAATTCGTTAGTTTTTAGCAGGAGATCATCAAAGTCCATGGCGGCCGCTTTAAAACATCTATTTACATAAGCTTCGTAAATATCACCCATTCTAGGTCTTTTAGCCATTGCATCAGCTTCCTGAAGCTCGTAATCATTTTTATAGACTTTAACGGTGATTAAGTTGTTTTTAAACGATGAAATTCTGGAATAAACCTGCTTGTATTTGTAAATATCTTTATCAAGTTTAAAATCCTTTATAATTTGACGAATTAACCTCTGTGAATCATACGTATCATAAATAGTAAAATTAGATGGATAACCTAATTTATGGCCTTCTATACGAAGTATTTTTGCAAACACAGAGTGGAAGGTTCCCATCCAGAGGTTTTTAGCTTCACTTTCACCAACAATTTTAGCTATTCTAAATTTCATTTCTCTAGCAGCCTTATTTGTGAAAGTAAGGGCCAGTATATTAAAAGGATCAACCCCTGATTTCATTAAATGTGCAATCTTATAAGTAAGAACACGTGTCTTACCTGATCCGGCACCTGCAATGACCATCATAGGGCCATCTTTTTGTAAAACTGCTTCTTGTTGTGGTTCGTTTAATTCTTCTAAATAATTTTGCACTTCTTTGATTTCAATAGCTATCAAAAGTAAAAAATATTGAAGTAATGAGCCCTCATTTTTTGATTAGTGTTGATAATTTTAATATTAATTGATGAAATACAGCTAAGTTTATGCTGAGTGGTTTATATTGACTTGTCATAAAAAACACTTGATTATATTTGTGCTTATAATTTTAGATATGGATTTTCAATTGATAATTGATTACTTAATTCAGCTGTTACCTGCTTTAATAGTAGCTTTTTTAGCCTATTATTTCTTTGAAGGGCACCTTAAAGACTATCAGAAAGAACGCCATTACAGGCTACAATTGAAAAATAGAGATCAATCCTTACCCTTAATTCTTCAGGCTTATGAACGCTATTCATTGTTTTTAGAAAGAATATCACCTGGGCGTCTTTTCTCAAGAGTTAAACCGGTTGGCAATAATAAATATGACTATGAAAATTTATTAGTGCAAACAATTGAACAAGAATTTGAGCATAATTTATCACAACAAGTATATGTGTCTAAAGACTGCTGGCGGGCTATTAAAGCCTCAAAGAATGCAACCATTAATCTAATAAGACAAAGCACCATGAGCGAAAACATTACAAGCGCTCAAAAATTACAGGAACATATCCTGACTGAACTTCTTGAAAAAGAACCGCCAAGCGAAACCGGTTTATCTTATATTAGATCAGAGGTAAGAAAACTTACCTAAAAATTTAACCATTGAGATAGTATTTTGTTGCTGGGCTCTCTTTGGATTTTTGTTTAGCATATTCATAACCATCTTGCCACCATTCTACCATTTTTTGATTATCAAAAACCAGAGAATTCTCTGTTAATTGGATTGGTGTATAATAAAGATTGAGTTTTACATTGTTGGCCTTAGCAGATAATTTACCTTCTTTAATATCGTGTATTTCAACCTGATCTACCATAAAATCATATAAATTAATCATTAAAGAAAACGGGTTACTGCCTAAAACTTTCTTGTAATCCATATCCTCTGTTTCTAATACAATAGCATCAATCTCTTTAGCTCCTCTGGCAATTGCTTGTGTTATTGGTACTGTATTAGCAAAACCACCATCGGCATACTCGCAATTGTTTTTAACTTTAAGTGTCATAAATGGTACAACATTACATGATATCCAAATCCAATCTACAAAATTTTTATAGTCATAACTCTTAATAGATTTATATTCAACGCGGTTTCTAGAAAGGTTAGACACACTTACTACAATATCTTTATTAGATATTTTTAGTTCTTCAAACTCTTGCCTTGAAAAATTATTAGTAATAGTTTTCCTCAAATTATAGCTTTCACCAAATGTTTTTCTTTTTAAAACAAACTGAATCAAAGTGTTAATGTAGTTGATACTTATTTTGTGTCCTTTAATTCTAAAAGGGTTTCTACTAAAAACCTTTTGCTCATTTATATTGGTATAAACCGATTTAATTTTTTCAATATTTCCCAGCGCTAAGTGAGGTATTAATAAACTTCCGGTTGAAGCGCCCACGTACAAGTCGTATTTTTTCTTTTGTTTTTTTATTAAATACTCGGCAATACCGCCTGCAAAAGCACCCTTACTTCCACCACCTGATATAACTAATGCTTTCATCTTTCACCTAATTTATCAATAAGTGCTTTGTCTGCCTTATCTAATGAAATGGTGTCTAATAAAGATGTGAACTTGTCTAATTTCATATATTTTTCAAACAATCTACGAGCATAATTTTTAAAACGCCAGTTATGATGTTTGCACGCTTGAATTAAATTTTTAACAATTTGACCATTAGCAACTTGAAGTTGATACAAATAATTAAATGCGTTTTGTCGCGTTTGAAATCTACGTTTTGGCGAGGTATAGTCTACTAACTCATTAAGAAACTCGCTTGTGTTTTCAGCTTGATAATCTTGCGTAGCAATGGCAAGTGTAAGCCACAACGTTCTTATGTTATAATCTTTAAAACCCCTAAGGTTTTTATATTTATCTAAATATATTTTTCTTTTATCTGGAACGTTAATCCACAAATTTAGGAAAGCTTGTTCTTTGGTTTTATAAGAATCATCATCTAATAAACTTTCATAATTAGATAGCAATTCGTCAGGAATTTCATTCAGACGTTCACTTATAGCTTGCCTTACAATTAAATCATCAGCAGAAAAAGCTTTTAGGTATAATGATATGATTTCATCTGAATGAGGTTCGGGTAACTGATAAACGGCTTCCTGACCTAAAAATTGATCAATAGGTTGATCTAATACTTCATTTAGTTGATATTGTTTTTCTTTAAATGGAACTTGTCTTAGGCTTTCAAGTTTGATGAGTTGTTTAATCGTTTCATTTTTTTCTAAAATAGTCAGGGCTTTATCGCCTTGAAAAGCTGTTTGATTGAGCCATTTGTTTTTATATGATAAGGTATCAATATCTGAATATTGATCAACTTGTTTTAGGAAATCAGATGTTGCTACATTTCCATAAGCATTTTGATCTAAATACGCTTTCACAATTTTATCGAATTTCTTATCACCAATCTTTTGATTTAAATAATGTAAAGCCCAGGCACCGGCCTGATAGTAGGTGAGAGAAGAGGCTCCTTTGCTCATTACTTTTTCTCCCTTTCCTTTATTGCTTCTGTCGTATAGTTTTTTAGCGGTTTGATATAGCCTGAAATAAAAATAATCTTCACCAAAAAGTTCTTTTTCAGCCAGTAACGCATAATAGGTTGCAAAGCCTTCATGTAGCCAGTGATGCTTGCTGTTCTTAGCAGTTACAGAGTTGCCAAACCATTGATGTGCCATCTCGTGAGCATTTACATTTATGTAATTCCTGTCGTTAAAACCTGTAGAGTCAACGACGAAAGCATCAGAAAATAAAGTACAGGATGTGTTTTCCATACCGGCGTACAGAAAATCCTTTACGGCTACCTGTTTATAATTCATCCAGGGAAAATCAACGCCAATTTTAGAGATAAAATAATCATATATATCCTCTGTATATCTAAAAGTAGGTTCAAAATAACTGCTATCGGTTTGAGGTAAATAATAATACAGATTTTTATCAATAACATTTCTTTCAACAAAGTCACCCATTGAAAAAGCTAATAGATAGCTACTCATAGGTTGTTCCATATCATAATGCCAGACCTTATTGCTTTTTTTATTTAAACCTATACTATCCAATGTGCCATTAGCTATTACTTTTTTATCTTTCGGACTGATATATGCTATTTTAAAAATCATCTTATCATTAATATCATCATTAACAGGTAGCCAATTAGAGGTATCTTTACCCTGACCTTGTGTCCATATTTGATAACTGTCTAAGGTTGAAATAAAATATAAGGCTTCTCCAGGCTCTGCGTAATATTGTATAGCTATTTCATAAACCTCATTTGGTTCAAAATCACCTAAAATTCTTATACGTTCATTATCTACATCAAGGTTGATATTATTAGAAGATGCTTTTATTAGTTCAGCATTCATTTCTACAGCATTTAAATAAACATGATCTGTTTTTTGCTTTACCTTAAAAAAGTAATTTACCTTTCCCTTGATGCTTTTGTTGCTAAATTTTGGTTCTAATACGGCATCAATTTCCAGAATATTAATTTCACTTTGACTTGATATATTTTGTGCCAGTATTAAAACTAATATAACAATTACCTGATTTATTGCTTTCATAATGAGTCAAAAAATACATATACTTAAGAACAAAACTAAACATATATACCTTAAATTACCCCTTTTAAATTCTTAATTTCACTAGCTTTCCTTTTGTTTTGATTATAACTAATTGATTTACTTTTGAATATCCGTAATTACACCTAATTTTGTATATTTGCATGAATTACAAATAA
>JAVLBJ010000085.1:0-8788 GCA_031581455.1 Psychroflexus sp.
CTCAAATAAACCAAACTCATAAAGACTCGCTTTTTAATTGGTCTTTATAGTGGCCGATGGATTTTTTTAGGTCGGATTCGGGATATTGAATATCCGTATAAGTCGCCATACGCTCTTTAAGGATCTTAGCAACGAGATATCTGGCGGTTGGCTTGTCATCGGCGGGAATATTATACCACGGACTGTGATTCTTAGCTGTGGCGTTGATCGCTTTTTCATAGGCATCCAAATAATCCGGCCAAAGCGCTCTTTCTTCTATATCTTCTGGAGTGAACTTCCAGTTCTTATGCGGTTTGTCCAACCTTCTCAACAATCTTTCCTTTTGTTCTTGTTTTGAAATATTGAGGAAGAACTTGAAAATAATCGTCCCGTTTTCCTGAATGATCTGTTCAAAATGATTGATTTGATTGAGTCTTTTTTGCCAGAAAACCTTTGTGATCTGCTCTTTTTTATGGATGTGTGGCAGGTTTTCATTTAGAACGATCTCCGGATGTACACGAGATATCAGTACATTCTCATAGTGGGAACGATTGAAAACAGCATATTTTCCTCTTGCCGGCAGCCGTTTATAATGCCGCCACAAAAAATCCTGGTTCAACTCTAATTGAGTAGGTTTTTTAAAACTATAACAATTGATCCCTCTTACATTAAAATCTTTAAAGACTTCCCTTATCAAGCTATCCTTACCCGAAGTGTCCATTCCCTGAATACAGACCAGAACGCTATATTTATTATGCGCATATAACTTGTTCTGCATATCACCCAGTTCTTTTCTGGTCTTTATAAGCTTTTTCTCGATCTTCGATTTCTTTGCGTCAAGTTCGAATTTTGAAGGAAGTTCCTTTAGTTGAGTATAAGGCGTGATCTCAAAATCATCTATGTTCATGGATGTTATCATATGCGATTATATGTTCTGTATCAATTTTGACGAGCAAGGCTTTAATGAATGGCTAATATAATCAAACCGATCTATTTAAAGTTATCATCAATTGAGGTATCGGGAAGATGACCTGAAAGATCGAGGTAAAAGTTCATTTTTTAAAACCAATACATTCTCTCAGGCGTTTGGCAAGCATCAAGTCTGACATCGTTTTTATGCGCTGGAATCTCATCTTCAGCCTCAAAAAACGAAAGGCCGATCTTGAGCATACTATTCTTACATTTGCTCAGGAACTTATCATAAAAGCCTTTTCCGTAGCCTATACGGTTACCTAGCTTATCAAATGCCAGCAAAGGCAAAAAAACGACGTCGATATAATCTTCACTTATCTCAAAACCATTTAAAGGTTCAGGAATGCCCATTTTGTTCTCTTTTATCAAGGTGTCGTCCGTGAGTAAAAAATGTTTCATTGTATACGTCTCAAAATCTGTAGCAGATAAAATGATGTTTTTATCATGACCTTGTAATGCGGATATCAGGAATTCGGTATTGACTTCCTTCTGTCTTCGAATCGGGAGGAATAAATGATAGTTGGAATAGTCCCAAACCGGTTCATTAATTAACCGGTTGGCTATTTCCATGCTTTTAGCTTCTATATCATCAGCTGAGAGTTTCTTTCGTTTTGATTTATATTTTAATCGTAATTGATGTTTTGTAAGCATTGCTCAAATTTACATTATTTCAAGCTAAAATAAATAGCGCATCAATAGGATAAGGCTTATATTTGTTAGACTGAATTATTTCAATTTAACGCCAAATAGATAACGAATAAACGCCTTTATGGCCGGAATTTACATTCACATTCCTTTCTGTAAACAAGCCTGCCATTATTGTGACTTTCATTTTTCTACGTCTTTAAAACACAAAGACGCTATGGTAAATGCACTATTAGATGAAATAGCCATGCGTAAAACAGAGCTGCAACAGCCTGTAAGCAATATTTACTTTGGTGGCGGAACGCCTAGTTTATTAGAGACTGAAGCGATTAACAGCATAATTGATCAAATCTATACAAATTTTAAAATTGTCAATTCTCCAGAGATTACCTTAGAGGCAAATCCGGACGATCTGAACTTAAAAAAATTAGCACAACTAACTCATTCTGAGGTAAATCGTCTTAGTATCGGCATTCAATCGTTCTTTGAAAGAGATCTTAAACTGATGAACCGCTCGCATACATCACAACAAGCCTTTGATGTATTGGCAGATGCGAAAAGGTATTTTGACAATATTTCTGCAGATTTGATCTATGGTATTCCTGGCTTATCAGATCAGGATTTTAAGGCAAACATCAGCCGTCTGATTCAGTTGAATATTCCTCATATTTCAGCCTATGCCTTAACGGTTGAGCCACATACAGCCTTATCAAAATTTATTGAAAAAGGTATTGTTGATGATGTTGATGATGAGCAGGCGGAACGCCAATTTCATTTACTTACTAAAGAGTTACAACAACATGGCTTTGATCATTATGAATTTTCTAATCATGGTAAACCCGGTTATTTTTCACAAAATAACATCGGTTACTGGACGGGCAAGCCTTATCTGGGGATAGGTCCTGCAGCCCACAGTTTTAATATTGATTACAGGTCGTGGAACATCAGCAATAATGTAAAATATATCAAAGCAATCAAATACGGAGAAAGAGAATATCAGGGAGAAAAGTTAAATAAGGTTGATCAGTACAACGAGTATATAATGACGCGCTTACGCACTAAGTGGGGTGTTGATTTGAATGAAGTTGAAGAAAAGTTTGGTGAAAATTACAGTGATTTTTTATGTCAACAGACATTACAGTTGATAGATAATCGTCTTATAAAAGTTGATAAAAACAAAGTAACCATTACCTCTAAAGGGAAATTTTTAAGCGATGGTATCGCTTCTAAAATGTTTATGCTCAACTTGAGTCAAAAAGAGACTAACGGGTGATTTTGTCTAAGCGAACACCCAACTTTTCGTAAAGTTTAGCCCCCAGTTTTTTAAAGAAATAGGATGTGCCTAAATGAGATAATAATTCAGTTAATAAATTAGTAACGGTCAAGCCTTTTTTCAAATAAATAAAATCTATTGAAGCTTGTTGCTCATAAATTTCAGTTTGAAGTTTAAGCAACTTTAAATCTTTATTCATATCTTTTATAGATTTATATCGCTTCATGAGGCAGAATTGTCTTTAGATTCTTCATCGTTTGGATCAATGATTTTATAGATAAATTTTAAACTGATAGACTCTGTGATGGGTTTACCAACAAGTAAAAAAATTAATAATAATACAAGATAAAATATACCCATGACTAAAAAACCGTAGGCGACAGAATTTAATTTTTCACCTATTAAGTAACTTAAACCAATAGATACAAAAGTAAACAACAAAAGCAAAAGCACACCTATTACTGCTAATCTTAGAATAGATGCGATCGCTTTTGTTGATTTTTTTAAAGCGTCTAGTTTATAATACTCCAATAAACTTTTTATATACGCTCTAGAATTATCGGTTAAGTCGTTAAAGTGATCATTGACTTTTTTAGCCATTAATTATTTTTTCTGGCTTTTAACTTCGTTTAAAAGTTCTTTATTCTTTTCTCTTAATTCTTGAAGCTCAGATTCCATTTTTGAAATCATACCATCAGTTTTATCAGAGGCTTTATTGAATAAATTTTCTAACTGACTTTCTACTTTTTCTTTGGTAGATTTAGAAAATTCACTTAAGTCCTTAGAAGCTGCCTCGTATTGTTTACTTAAATTTTCTCTGGTTTTATCAGCTTCGTCTTTAAGCTGCTTTCTTGTTTTTTCACCGCTTTGTGGAGCGTATAATAAACCAATACCAGCACCAATAGTAATACCTGTTGCTAATGCGATTATTGTGTTACCTGTGTTGTTTGCCATAATATATTTTTTTTATTGTTAGTATATACAAATATAGGGATTATCTATTATTAAGCTTGTTAAGGCTTGGTTAAGATGTAAATATTCACTATTTTGACTTCCAGTTATCACGTAAGGTAACAGCCCTATTAAAAACCCTTTTGTCTTTTGTGGAGTCGGGGTCTACACAAAAATAGCCTATACGTTGAAATTGATATGTTTTTCCGATTTTAGCCTCTCTTAAACTTGGCTCTATCAAGGCCGTTGTCTTTTGTAAAGAATCAGGATTAACAGATTCTAAAAAACTATCCTTTGCTTCTTTAATTGGGTTTTCATTAACAAACAACCTGTCGTATAGCCTAACTTCTGCTTCCAGCGCATGTGCGGCAGATACCCAATGCAAAGTCCCTTTCACCTTTCTAAGCGCGGCTTCCGTTCCGCTACCACTTCTGCTATCTTCATCATAAGTGCAATGTACTTCCGTGATGTTCCCTGCACCATCTTTTACCACATCATTAGCCTTGATGATATAGCCGCTTTTCAATCGTACTTCCTTACCTAACTTTAAGCGGAAGAACTTCCGATTGGCTTCTTCTCTAAAATCGGCTTTTTCTATGTATAGCTCACGAGAGAATGGGACTTCATGCGTTCCGGCATTTTCGTCCTCCGGATTATTCTCTGCTTCTATCCACTCCACTTTGTCTTCAGGATAATTAGTGATCACCACTTTAAGTGGGTCTAAAACCGCCATGGCGCGGTCGGCAACTTTGTTCAGGTCGTCGCGTACGCAGAATTCCAGTCGAGAAACATCTATCATGTTCTCTCTTTTACCTATGCCTATGGCATCTGCAAAGTTCCTGATGCTGGCCGGTGTAAAACCACGTCTTCGCATTCCTGCGATGGTGGGCATTCGGGGATCATCCCAGGAATCCACATATCCTTTGTCCACGAGCTCGGCCAATTTCCGCTTGCTCACAAGTGTATGGCTTAAGTTCCTTCTCGCGAACTCGCGTTGTTTAGGTTTGCGCTGATCAGATGGCGGTAATTTTTTTAGAAACCAATTGTATAATTCCCGATGTGGCTGAAATTCTAAAGTACAGAAAGAATGGGTGATATTTTCAATATTATCAGATTGACCATGCGCCCAATCGTACATCGGATAGATCTTCCATTCGTTCCCGGTACGATGATGGGATTCATGCAGACAGCGATACATCACCGGATCACGCATCAGCATATTTTTTGCGCCCATACTAATCTTAGCCCGTAAGACGTTCTTGCGTGGTTCTGTTTCACCGTTCTTCATCGCCTCAAAAAGTTGTAGATTTTCTTCGATCGGTCGATCCCTGTAGGGACTTTCCGTGCCAGCTTCAGTTGGTGTTCCTTTTTGGTCGGCGATCTCCGCTGAGGTCTGGCTATCTACATAAGCATCACCGTTCTTGATCATATAGACCGCCCATTCATAAAGTTGTTGGAAATAATCAGAGGCATAACATTCTTTCGCCCATTTGAAACCTAACCATTCCACATCCTTTTTGATGGACTGCACATAATGGTCTTCCTCTTTGATCGGGTTCGTGTCATCAAATCTCAGGTTAACCGGCGCCTTGTATTTTTCTCCCAGGCCAAAATTGAGACATATTGCGGAAGCATGGCCGATGTGCAACAATCCATTAGGTTCAGGCGGGAACCTGAAGCAAAGTTCACTTTCCTGATAATCTGCCTTAAGGTCATCTTTAATGATCTGCTCGATAAAATGATCAGCCGAAGGAGTATTTGCCATAGCAATTTTGATTAAAATGCAAATTTACTGAAATTAAACGTATTTAAGCAGTAGCAGTGATTTTGCATGCCGTAAAAAAATGATTTTTATTTAGATGACCCATTGAAATGATTTATTCCTTAATTTAGTATATTTATTTGCCATTATGATTCATAAAATACCCATAGACAATATCTTGTTTCTGGACATCGAAACTGTTCCGCAGTACAGGTCATTCTCTGATTTGCCAGAATATCAGCAGCAGTTATATGCCGATAAAACCAGATATCAAAGAAAAGATGACATTTCTGCTGAAGATTTTTATCAAAAAGCCGGCATTTGGGCAGAGTTTGGAAAAATCGTGTGCATATCAGCAGGTTTTATCGCTCAAAAAGGCAATGAATCTCAGCTGAGAATCACTTCCTTCCACGGTGAAGAGCAAAATATCCTGACCGACTTTACACAACTCTTGGAAGAATACTTCAACCAACCGCAAAGCCTGCTTTGCGCTCATAATGGTAAGGAGTTCGACTTTCCCTACATCGCTCGCCGAATGCTGATCAATGGCATGGCATTACCCAATAAATTGCAACTTTTTGGGAAAAAACCCTGGGAAGTTCCTCATATCGATACTTTAGAACTATGGAAGTTCGGCGATTATAAGCATTACACATCCTTAAAACTACTGGCTTCTGTTTTTGGGATTCCATCGCCTAAAGACGACATAGACGGTAGTCAGGTGCGTGATGTTTTTTATGAGGAGCAAAATATTGATAGAATCATCACTTACTGCGAAAAAGATGTGGTAACTTTAGTACAGGTGTTCTTAAAAATGCGGAATGAGCAGCTACTTGATGAGCATCAAATCAAAATAGTATGAGTAAACAGCCCGTCATTGATGTTCAAAATCTAAGCGTTTCGTTTGATGAGCAGAAAGTTGTTAAAAACATCAACTTTCAGATTCATAAAAATGAAATCCTCGGATTGGTGGGTGAGTCTGGTTCAGGTAAGTCGATTACAAGTTTAGCCATGACCGGTTTACTGCCTAAAAACGCAAAAATAACAGGCCATATTCAGTTTAGCGGATATGACTTGATAAGTATCAATAAGAAAGCTTTTAGAAAGCTAAGAGGTCGTCGTATCGCCATGATTTTTCAGGAGCCTATGAGTTCTTTAAATCCATCTATGAAATGTGGATTGCAAGTGGCTGAAATGATTGCCCAGCATCAACAAATGAGACAAAATGAAATCAAAAAAAAGGTTCTGGCCTTGTTTGATCAGGTCAAGTTACCGCAGCCGGATTTGATGTATCAAAGCTATCCGCATCAAATAAGCGGTGGTCAAAAACAGCGTGTGATGATTGCTATGGCGATAGCCTGTCAACCGGATTTACTTATCGCTGATGAACCTACAACAGCGCTGGATGTCACCGTGCAATGTGAAATTGTAGACTTGTTAAAAGAGCTTCTACAGCAAACCGGCATGGCTTTGCTGTTTATAACTCACGACTTAGAGTTAGTTGCCGGCATGGCCAATCGTGTGGCAGTCATGTATCAGGGAGAATTAGTAGAAATCAACCAAACGCAGAAGCTATTTGATCACCCTAAAACCACTTATACAAAAGCGCTTTTGGCCTCTAAACCTAAAAAAGGGAATCGGCTTAAAAGATTGCCCACTATTAAGGATGTGATGGATAAAAATATTCCTGAAGATGTTATTACTGATCAACAGCGCAGGGAAACGCATCAGCAATTATATCAGCAACAACCCTTGTTAGAAATTGACAATTTGAGCAAAACGTTTTACAAGTATTTAGGCTACTGGAAGGGAAAGCAAAAAGTTAAAGCTGTTGATGAGGTGAGTCTTAAATTATATCCCGGCGAAACACTTGGCCTTGTAGGAGAATCCGGGTGTGGTAAATCAACTTTAGCAAATTTAATCTTGCAATTAGAAGAGCCCGGCGAAGGTATTTTAAAGTATAAAGACAAAAATATTACCGCCTTAAACAAGGCAGAGCAGAAGCGACTAAGAAAAGATATCCAGCTTATTTTTCAAGATCCATTTTCCAGTTTAAATCCACGTATGAGCATAGGTAAAGCTATTATGGAGCCGATTATTTATCACGGTTTAGCGCAAAATAAAGTAGACGCACGACAAAAAACACTAGCATTATTACGAGAAGTTGGCTTATCAGCTGATATGTTTAATCGCTATCCTCACGAATTTAGCGGCGGGCAACGACAAAGAATAGGCATAGCCAGAAGTATTGCCGTAGAACCTGAATTGATCATTTGTGACGAATCTGTGGCGGCCTTAGATATTTCTGTTCAAGCACAAGTACTTAATTTGCTTAACCGATTAAAAAAGCAATATGGTTTTTCCTATTTATTCATAGCGCATGACCTTAAAGTTGTGCATTATATGGCCGATCAGCTATATGTGATGCATCAGGGAAAGATGGTAGAACACGGCGATGCAGATGAGGTGTTTTATAGACCGCAAAAAAACTATACGCAAAAATTAATCAAAGCTATTCCAGGTGGCTGGGAATAAAGCTTTATAAGACCTTAATGCAAAAACCGTAAACAGGTAAAGAAAAACAGTAATTTTATACATAAGCAAGTTGTTATGTAAAGATTTTGCGGCTTTCTTTACATTATAGCGTTGCACTTTTATAAAATCAAATTATTATGACACATGCGCAATAAAGCTTGTTACTTACTTTATTTTACTTTTATTTAAACCGAATTTGAATTAAGGCTATTTATTGATAAGTCTATAAGAACAACGTAATTTTAAACAAAAATATAATTATGGAAAAAGATACAACCCAAAACGAACCTTTTGTCATGGAAATGGACAAAGGAAGATATTCCTGGTGTTCTTGCGGTTATAGTAATGAGCAACCCTTTTGCGATGGTTCGCATAAAGGAACGGAGAATCGCCCGGTAAGACAAAAGATAGAAGAAAAGCAAGAAGTCGCCTGGTGTGGCTGCAAACAAACCAAAAATCCACCGTTCTGCGATGGAACGCATGCTACTTTATAGTTACTCTCAGAATCATTGAAGCTAAACCTCGAATGAGTCATTCGGGGTTTTTTATTGATGATATGATATTGCTTTTGCTAACATTCATCGTCAGTACCTGTGCTGACATTCATCGTCAGTATATAACCTGACGCTGGGATAAGTTTGAACCTTAGCACTTAAATACTTAAGATTTTA
>JAVLBJ010000005.1:0-231 GCA_031581455.1 Psychroflexus sp.
AATAAGCGGAAGTAGCTCAGTTGGTAGTCCGCCTCAGGCGGATTCCAAGCTGAATGACTGAAAATATATTATTGAAGTACATTACATATTGAAATTTAAACTCATTCTATAGGGTTTTAATAATAAGCGGAAGTAGCTCAGTTGGTAGAGCATCAGCCTTCCAAGCTGAATGTCGCCGGTTCGAACCCGGTCTTCCGCTCAAAGCTGTAGCTGAAGTAGCTCAGTTGGTAG
>JAVLBJ010000005.1:331-46827 GCA_031581455.1 Psychroflexus sp.
TCCGCCTCAGGCGGATTCCAAGCTGAATGTTACCGGTTTGAATCCGGTCTTCCGCCCAAAGCTGTAGCTGAAGTAGCTCATTTGGTAGAGCTAAGTGATAGAAAAAAAGAGAAGTACATTACATATTGAAATAATAAATTCTCATTAGAGAATTAAAAAAGATAAGCTGAAGTAGCTCAGTTGGTAGTCCGCCTCAGGCGGATTCCAAGCTGAATGTTACCGGTTTGAATCCGGTCTTCCGCTCAAAGTTTTAGCCGACGTAGCTCAGGGGTAGAGCGTTTCCTTGGTAAGGAAAAGGTCACGAGTTCAATTCTCGTCGTTGGCTCTAGCTGATAAAAAAGATATTGACACTAATATAAACTAAGATTAAATAATTAATTATGGCAAAGGAAAATTTCGATCGATCTAAAGAACACCTTAATATAGGTACATTAGGACACGTTGATCACGGTAAAACTACATTAACGGCAGCTATAACAAAAGTTTTAGCTGATAAAGGCTATTCTGAGGCGAGCGCATTTGATCAAATTGATAACGCTCCGGAAGAAAAGGAAAGAGGTATTACTATTAATTCATCTCACGTTGAATATCAAACAGCTAAAAGGCACTATGCGCACGTTGACTGTCCAGGTCACGCAGATTATGTTAAAAATATGGTTACTGGTGCAGCTCAGATGGATGGAGCTATCTTAGTAGTAGCAGCTACTGATGGTCCAATGCCGCAAACTAGAGAGCACATTCTTTTAGGTCGTCAGGTAGGCATCCCTAAAATTGTTGTTTTCTTGAATAAAGTTGACCTTGTAGATGATGAAGAATTACTTGAGTTAGTAGATATGGAAGTTAGAGATTTATTAAGTTTCTACGAGTATGATGGTGACAATTCTCCAGTTATTTCAGGTTCAGCTTTAGGTGCCTTAGATGGTAATGAAGAGCAAGCAAACAAAGTTATGGAGCTTATGGATGCAGTAGACAGCTGGATTGAAATGCCTAAAAGAGATGTTGAAAAAGATTTCTTAATGCCTGTAGAGGATGTATTCTCTATTACAGGCCGTGGAACTGTTGCAACCGGTAGAATCGAAACGGGTGTTGCTAATACCGGCGATCCAGTAGAACTTATAGGTATGGGTGCAGAAAAACTAAAATCAACAATTACTGGTGTTGAAATGTTTAGAAAAATATTAGATCGAGGTGAGGCTGGTGATAATGTAGGTATCCTTTTAAGAGGTATTGAAAAAGACCAGATTTCAAGAGGTATGGTAATTACCAAGCCGGGTTCAATCACTCCGCATTCTAAATTTAAAGCTGAGGTTTATATCTTGAAAAAAGAAGAGGGTGGGCGTCATACTCCATTTCATAAAAACTACAGGCCGCAATTCTACGTAAGAACCACTGATGTGACAGGTACGATTAATTTACCTGATGGTGTTGAGATGGTAATGCCTGGTGATAATTTGACTATTAATGTTGAATTAATTCAGCCTATAGCTTTAAATGAAGGTTTAAGATTTGCCATCAGAGAAGGTGGTAGAACAGTTGGAGCTGGACAGGTTACTGAAATATTAGATTAATTAATGTTTATATTTAAAATCGGGGCGATTTTGTTGCTCCGATTTATTTAACTATTAATTCATATATAAACAATTTTCAGTTAAATTTTATTTGAACTTATTAATACGGGTTTAGCTCAGCTGGTAGAGCACTGGTCTCCAAAACCAGGTGTCGGGAGTTCGAGCCTCTCAACCCGTGCAATATTAATTAAAATGGCAGGTATTAAAGAATACGTACAAGAATCATACTATGAGTTAAAAAATAATGTTACATGGCCATCTTACCAAGAGGGTCAACGTTTGATGTTAATAGTTGCTGTATTTGTAGTAGTTTTAGCATTATTGATATTTGGAGTTGACACTGTATTTAGTAAAGCTATTGAGCAATATTTTAATTGGGTAAAATAATCGCATATTATGGCAGAGACTGAAACAAAAAAATGGTATGTTGTAAGAGCGATAAGCGGGTCTGAAAACAAAGTAAAAAGCTACATTGAAAAAGAGCTTTCTCACCAGGGTGTGGAATCTTATGTTGATGATATTCTTGTGCCTAAAGAAAAGGTCATGCAAGTAAGAGATGGTAAGAAAATTAATAAAGAAAAAGTTTTTTTCCCGGGTTATATAATGATTAATGCTAACTTAGAAGGAGAACTGCCGCACATTATTAAAGATGTAAATGGAGTTATAGGATTCCTCGGCGAGACTAAAGGCGGTGAGCCTGTGCCTTTAAGAAAGTCAGAAGTAAATAGATTATTAGGTAAGGTTGATGAATTAGCAACACAGCCTGAAACTGTTGCTATATCATTTGAAATTGGAGAAAATGTAAAAGTTATAGATGGTCCTTTCAACAGTTTTACAGGTACAGTTGAAGAGATAAATGAAGATAAAAGAAAGTTGAAAGTCATGGTTAAGATTTTCGGAAGAAAAACACCGGTTCAACTCAATTATATGCAAGTAGAAAAATTATAATTAATCAAGTTAGTTTTACGCTTCCCTCTAAAACTAACAGAAGAATAAAAATAGATATGGCAAAAGAAGTAAGTAAAATCGTTAAACTACAAGTACGTGGAGGCGCAGCAAACCCGTCACCACCAGTAGGGCCTGCTTTAGGTGCAGCTGGTGTTAATATCATGGAATTCTGTAAGCAATTTAATGCTAGAACTCAAGATAAGGCAGGTAAGGTGTTACCAGCTGAAATTACTGTTTATAAAGACAAATCATTTGACTTTGTTGTAAAAACACCTCCGGCTGCAGTACAAATTATGGAAGCTGCAAAAATTAAAGGTGCCTCTGGAGAACCAAACAAAAAGAAAGTTGGGAGTATCTCATGGGATAACGTTAAAGCTATTGCAGAAGATAAAATGCAAGACTTAAACGCATTTACTGTACAATCAGCTATGAAAATGGTTGCCGGAACAGCCCGATCTATGGGAGTAAATGTTAAAGGTAAATCCCCATTTTAATCTATAAAAGTTATGGCAAAACAAACTAAAAAAAGAAAAGAAGCAGTATCAAAAATTGATACTCAGGATACTTATAATTTATCAGATGCATCAGCTTTATTAAAAAATATAGCTTCAGCAAGTTTTGATGAATCTGTAGAATTAGCTGTTAGATTAAATGTAGATCCTAGAAAAGCTAATCAAATGGTTAGAGGCGTTGTGTCTTTACCTCACGGTACCGGTAAAGAAACCAAGGTTTTAGCTTTAGTTACACCCGATAAGGAAGAAGATGCTAAAAATGCTGGTGCTGATTATGTAGGTTTAGATGAATATATAGATAAAATCAAAAACGGCTGGACAGATGTAGATGTCATTGTGACAATGCCAAGTGTAATGGGTAAATTAGGTCCTTTGGGTAGAATCTTAGGCCCTAGAGGTTTAATGCCAAATCCTAAAACAGGCACGGTTACTATGGATATTGCTAAAGCAGTTTCTGACGTTAAAGCTGGTAAAATTGACTTTCGTGTAGATAAGTATGGTATTGTTCATGCTGCTATAGGTAAAGTTTCTTTCCAACCAGAACAAATAAAAGGAAATGCACAGGAGTTTTTATCCACTTTGGTAAAATTAAAACCACAGGTAGTTAAAGGATCGTACATTAAAAGTATCAATTTATCATCTACGATGAGTCCTTCTGTAAAAATTGATACTAAAAAATTTGCTCAGCAATAACCCTAGATTATGACACGAAAAGATAAATTAGATTTAATAAATACTTTGAAAGATAAATTATCAGAGACTGATGCGATTTATCTTGCAGATATATCTGGGCTGAACGCTCAGAAGACAGTAGCTTTAAGACGAGCTTGTTTTAAAGCTGATGTAAAGCTGATGGTTGTTAAAAATACGCTATTAGCTAAAGCAATGGAAGATACTGATAAAGATTTTGGTGAATTACCTACTACCTTACAAGGTAATACCTCTATATTTCTTTCTGAAACCGGTAATTCACCGGCTAAAATCATGAAAGAATTTAGAAAGAAAAATGAAAAACCTGTACTTAAAGGCGCCTATATAGATGAAGCTATATATATGGGTGATCAGCAGATTGAACCTTTAGCTAACCTCAAATCTAAAGAAGAGGTTATAGGTGATATTGTAACTATTCTTCAGTCACCAGCTAAGAATGTTATTTCTGCACTACAGTCAGGTGGAAGCAAACTATCAGGCATTCTGGAAACTTTATCAGAAAAAGAAGAATAAACGAACACTATATACTAATTACTAATAATAAAAACGATAGAAAATGGCAGAATTAAAAGATTTCGCAGAACAACTTGTAAACTTAACGGTTAAAGAGGTTAATGAGCTTGCTGATATTCTTAAAGAAGAATATGGTATAGAACCAGCAGCTGCACCAGTAGCAGTTGCCGGAGCAGCAGCCGGAGGAGAAGAAGAACAAGAAGAACAAACAGAATTTGATGTTATTCTTAAAGCTCCAGGTGGTTCTAAACTTGCAGTTGTTAAACTTGTTAAAGAATTAACCGGTGCTGGTCTTAAAGATGCTAAAGCGCTTGTAGATGGTGCTCCTGAAACATTAAAAGAAGGAGTAACTAAAGACGAAGCAGAATCTTTAAAAAATCAGTTAGAAGAAGCCGGAGCAGAAGTTGAACTTAAGTAAGCAAAAACTTACATACGATCATAGCTTAGACCATTCCATTTAAGGAACTGGTCTTAAGCTATTTATTGATATGTCTCAATAGACATAATTTTATCAGCCTTAAGCAAAAATATTTTTGTAAATGTCATTATCAACCACAGAACGTATAGATTTTTCATCATTAGTAAATCAACCTGATTACCCTGATTTTCTAGATATTCAGATTAAATCATTTAAAGATTTTTTTCAATTAGAAACAAAATCTGATGATCGCTATAATGAAGGTCTTTTTAAAACATTTAAAGAAAACTTTCCAATTACTGATACCAGAAATCAGTTTGTATTAGAGTTTTTAGATTATTTTATAGATCCGCCTAGATATTCTATACAGGAATGTATAGAACGCGGGCTTACTTATAGCGTGCCCTTAAAAGCACGACTTAAATTATATTGTACTGATCCTGAACATGAAGATTTTGAAACCATCGTACAGGATGTCTATTTAGGGACTATACCTTATATGACGCCAAGTGGCACATTTGTGATAAATGGCGCAGAACGTGTTGTTGTTTCCCAATTGCACCGTTCACCAGGCGTATTTTTTGGTCAATCTTTCCACGCTAATGGGACTAAGTTGTATTCAGCTCGTGTTATTCCTTTTAAAGGTTCATGGATTGAATTTGCCACTGATATCAATAGCGTTATGTACGCCTATATCGATAGAAAGAAAAAGCTTCCCGTAACTACATTATTTAGAGCTATAGGTTTTGAGAGAGATAAAGACATCTTAGAAATATTTGATCTCGCTGAGGAAATAAAAGTTTCTAAAACTGGATTAAAGAAAGTTTTAGGCAGAAAATTAGCCGCTCGTGTACTTAAAACCTGGTATGAAGATTTTGTAGATGAAGATACAGGTGAAGTAGTTTCAATTGAACGTAATGAAATTGTCTTAGATAGAGATACAGTACTCGAAAAAGATCATATAGATGATATCGTAGATACTGGCACTAAAACAGTACTCCTTCATAAAGAAGATAGCCAAACTAGCGACTATGCTATAATATACAATACATTACAAAAAGATCCTACTAACTCAGAAAAAGAAGCGGTAGAACATATTTATAGACAATTGCGTAATGCTGAACCGCCTGATGAAGAAACTGCAAGAGGTATAATAGAAAAATTATTCTTCAGCGATCAGAGATATAATCTGGGTGAGGTTGGAAGATATAGAATGAATAAAAAGCTCGAGTTAGATGACGAGCGTGATGATAAAGTTTTAACTAAAGATGATATTATTACTATTATCAAGTATTTAATTGAATTAGTTAACTCTAAAGCTGAAGTAGATGATATCGACCACTTATCAAACAGACGTGTAAGAACAGTTGGAGAACAACTTTCTCAGCAATTTGGAGTTGGTTTAGCTAGAATGGCAAGAACTATCAGGGAAAGAATGAACGTTAGAGATAACGAAGTTTTTACTCCAATAGATCTTATTAACGCTAAGACATTATCATCAGTTATCAACACTTTCTTTGGTACTAATCAGCTATCTCAGTTTATGGATCAAACAAATCCAATTGCAGAGCTTACCAATAAAAGAAGATTATCAGCCTTGGGACCTGGTGGTTTATCCAGAGAACGCGCTGGTTTCGAGGTTCGTGACGTTCACTTTACACACTACGGTAGATTATGTCCTATTGAAACGCCAGAAGGGCCAAATATCGGTTTGATATCTTCGTTATCCGTGTTTGGTAAAGTTAATAGCATGGGTTTTATAGAAACCCCGTACAGAAATGTAACCGATGGAAAAATCGATTACAAAAGCGAGCCTATTTATTTATCTGCTGAAGAAGAGGAAGATAAATTAATCGCTCAGGCTAATATTGATGTTGACACTGAAACAGGTGAAATAAAAGCAGATAAAGTTATCGCCAGAATGGAGGGTGATTTTCCAGTTGTTGATCCATCTGAGGTTAACTATACTGATGTTGCGCCTAATCAAATCTCATCTATTTCGGCTTCATTAATTCCATTCTTAGAACATGATGATGCTAACCGTGCCTTAATGGGTTCTAATATGATGCGTCAGGCCGTTCCACTATTAAAAAGTGATTCGCCTATCGTTGGTACCGGTTTAGAAAAACGTGTAGCTCAGGATTCTCGTGTACTCATTAATGCAGAAGGTGATGGTGTAGTGAAATATGTTGATGCAGAAAAAATCAAAATTGATTACGATAGAAGTGAAGATGAGCGAAAAATAAGTTTCGATTCTAGCATAAAAGAATATAAACTTATCAAGTTTAGAAAAACTAACCAGGGAACAAGTATCAACCTAAAACCTATTGTTCAAGAAGGTGACCGCGTTAAAAGGGGGCAGGTTCTATGTCAAGGTTATGCTACTGAAAAAGGTGAGTTAGCCTTGGGGACTAACATGAAAGTGGCCTTTATGCCATGGAAAGGTTATAATTTCGAGGATGCTATAGTATTATCTGAAAAAGTGGTAAGAGACGATGTATTAACATCTATTCATATCGATGAATTTTCCCTTGAAGTAAGAGACACCAAATTAGGTAATGAAGAATTAACTTCAGATATACCAAATGTTTCTGAAGATGCCACTAAAGATTTAGATGAAAACGGTATGATTAGAATTGGGGCAGAAATTGCTCCCGGTGATATTTTGATTGGGAAAATAACACCAAAAGGGGAAAGCGACCCAACACCCGAAGAAAAATTACTACGTGCCATTTTTGGTGATAAAGCAGGTGATGTTAAAGATGCCTCCCTTAAAGCATCGCCTTCATTAAATGGTGTTGTCATTAATAAAAAACTCTTCTCCAGAGCTATAAAAGATAAGCGTAAAAGAGCAGAGGATAAAGCTAAAATTGAAAAGCTTGAAAATAAATATCAAATAAAGTTTGACGAGTTAAGAGAGCGTTTAATCGAGAAGTTATTTGATCTTGTAGGTGGTAAAACTGCACAGGGCGTTCAAAATGATCTTGAGGAAGAAATTTTACCTAAAGGTAAAAAGTACACCTTAAAAATGTTAAATTCTGTTGATGATTACGCTCATTTAACCAAGGGCAAATGGACTACAGATGAAGAGTTAAACGAACTTGTAAAAGACCTGCTTCATAATTACAATATTAAATTAAACGACTTACAGGGTAATTTAAGAAGAGAGAAGTTTACTATTACTGTAGGTGATGAATTGCCATCTGGTATCTTAAAACTTGCAAAGATTTACGTAGCTAAAAAGCGAAAATTAAAAGTAGGTGATAAAATGGCTGGTCGACATGGTAATAAAGGTATTGTTGCTAAAATAGTTAGACAAGAAGACATGCCATTCCTGGAAGATGGTACACCAGTAGACATTGTTCTTAACCCGTTAGGGGTGCCTTCTCGTATGAACATTGGTCAAATTTATGAGACCGTCCTCGGTTGGGCTGGACAAAGGTTAGGTCAAAAGTATGCCACCCCTATTTTTGATGGTGCTTCAATTGATCAAATCAATGAGTTAACAGATAAAGCTGGTATTCCGAGATATGGCCATACAAGTCTTTATGATGGCGGAACTGGTGAGAAATTTGATCAGCCGGCCACTGTTGGTGTGATTTACATGTTAAAATTAGGTCACATGATTGAAGATAAGATGCATGCAAGATCAATAGGACCTTACTCATTGATCACTCAGCAACCTCTTGGTGGTAAAGCACAATTTGGGGGTCAGAGATTTGGAGAAATGGAGGTTTGGGCATTAGAAGCCTATGGCGCATCCAGCACTTTACGAGAAGTACTTACGGTAAAATCTGACGATGTATTTGGTAGAGCTAAGACCTATGAGTCTATCGTAAAAGGCGAACCAATGCCGGAACCAGGAATTCCTGAATCCTTTAACGTGTTAATGCACGAATTAAAAGGCTTAGGATTAGACATAAAACTTGAAGAGTAATAGCTTTAAGTAATAGGTATCATTAAATTATAAATAAGCAGTAGCAACTGGAATTATGACAAGAAATAACGAAAACAACAATCCTTCAACATTTAATCAAATATCTATAGGATTAGCCTCACCTGAAAGTATTTTAGCAAAATCTAAAGGTGAAGTTTTAAAACCAGAAACCATAAACTACAGAACACATAAACCTGAAAGAGACGGCTTGTTTTGTGAACGTATCTTTGGTCCGGTTAAAGATTTTGAGTGTGCTTGTGGTAAGTATAAACGAATTCGCTATAAGGGTATAGTTTGCGATAGATGTGGTGTAGAAGTAACAGAAAAAAAAGTAAGAAGAGATCGTGTAGGACATATCAACCTGGTAGTGCCGGTCGCTCACATTTGGTATTTTAGATCCCTACCCAACAAAATTGGCTACATATTAGGTATACCGTCTAAGAAATTAGACATGATCATCTATTATGAAAGATATGTCGTTATTCAACCAGGTATTGCTAAAGATGAAGATGGCGAGCCGGTTCAGGAAATGGCCTTCCTCACTGAAGAAGAATACCTTAATATCTTAGATTCATTACCACAGGAAAATCAATTTCTAGATGATAATGATCCTAATAAATTTATCGCTAAGATGGGAGCGGAATGTCTTATCGAGATTTTGAGAAGAATCGATTTAGACGATTTATCTTATCAATTAAGAGATAAAGCTAATAATGAAACATCTAAACAAAGAAAAACTGAAGCCTTAAAAAGACTTCAGGTTGTTGAAGCTTTAAGAGATTCTAAAAATAATAGAGAAAATAAACCAGAGTGGATGATTATGAAGGTCATCCCTGTTATTCCACCAGAACTTAGACCTTTAGTACCGCTCGATGGTGGTAGGTTTGCAACTTCTGATTTAAATGATTTATACAGAAGGGTTATTATTAGAAATAACCGATTAAAAAGGTTGATGGAAATCAAAGCACCGGAAGTTATTCTTAGAAATGAGAAAAGAATGCTTCAGGAGTCAGTTGATTCTTTATTTGATAATACCAGAAAAGCATCAGCTGTAAAAACCGATTCTAATAGACCATTAAAATCATTATCAGATTCATTAAAAGGTAAACAAGGTAGATTCCGACAAAATCTATTGGGTAAACGTGTAGATTATTCAGCGCGTTCTGTAATAGTTGTTGGTCCGGAATTAAAAATGTTTGAATGTGGTTTGCCTAAAGATATGGCGGCTGAGCTTTACAAGCCTTTTATCATCAGAAAACTTATTGAAAGAGGTATCGTTAAGACTGTAAAATCAGCTAAACGTATCATCGATAATAAAGAACCTGTAGTTTGGGATATCTTAGAAAATGTTCTTAAAGGCCATCCGGTACTTTTAAATCGTGCGCCAACTCTTCACAAATTAGGTATTCAGGCCTTTCAGCCTAAACTCATCGAAGGTAAGGCCATACAGTTGCACCCATTAGTTTGTACAGCTTTTAATGCCGACTTTGATGGAGACCAGATGGCAGTGCATTTACCTTTAGGACCAGAGGCTATTTTAGAAGCTCAACTATTAATGTTAGCCTCTCACAATATTCTAAATCCAGCTAATGGTTCTCCTATTACCGTTCCATCTCAGGATATGGTCTTAGGCTTGTATTACATGACAAAGAAAAGAGTAACTGATGAAGACTATCATGTAAAAGGTGAAAGTTTAACTTTCTCATCGGTTGATGAAGTTATTATCGCATTTAACGAGAAGAAATTAGATTTAAATGCTTCTGTAAAAGTTAGAACTGACATTTACAATGAAGAAACAGATCAAATGGAGAAGCAAATCGTAGATACGACTACTGGTAGAATTTTATTTAATGCAACCGTGCCACAGAAAGTTGGCTACATTAATAAAGTATTGACTAAAAAAGCTTTAAGAGATGTTATTGGGCAGGTGTTAAAGAAAACAAGTGTTCCAGAAACAGCTGCTTTCCTGGATGAAATTAAAGATTTAGGTTACAAATTTGCCTTTGAAGGAGGTTTATCATTCTCATTAGGTGATATTATTATTCCTGAAGAGAAAAGTGAATTGATAGCAGACGCAAACCAGCAAGTCGAAGGCATCATCGATAACTATAATATGGGGCTTATTACTAACAATGAGCGTTATAATCAGGTTATTGATATCTGGACAGCTACAAACACTAATCTTACAGAGTTAGCGATGAAACGAATCCGTGAAGACAAGCAAGGATTCAATTCAGTTTACATGATGTTAGATTCTGGCGCTCGTGGTTCAAAAGAGCAAATTAGACAGCTAACCGGTATGCGTGGCTTGATGGCTAAACCTAAAAAATCTACATCCGGTGGTGGTGAGATTATTGAAAACCCAATCTTATCTAACTTTAAAGAAGGTTTATCAATCTTAGAATATTTTATATCTACGCACGGTGCTCGTAAAGGTCTTGCCGATACAGCGTTAAAAACAGCAGATGCGGGATATTTAACTAGAAGATTAGTAGATGTATCACAAGATGTTATCGTTAGAGAAGAAGACTGTGGAACATTAAGAGGTATTGAAGTTAATGCACTTAAAAAGAATGAAGAAGTTGTTGAGACCTTAGGTGAACGTATTTTAGGTAGGACAGCACTTAATGACATACACGATCCGGTTTCACAAGAAGTATTTGTTCATGCCGGTGACTTGATTGATGATAAGGCGGTTAAGAAAATAGAAGAATCTGCTCTCAACTCAATCGAAGTAAGATCTGCGCTTACTTGTGAAGCTAAAAAAGGTATTTGTGTGAAATGCTATGGTAAGAATTTAGCAACTGGTAAAACCGTACAAAAAGGTGAAGCCGTAGGCGTTGTAGCTGCTCAATCTATCGGTGAGCCGGGTACACAGCTTACTTTAAGAACTTTCCACGTAGGTGGTATTGCCGGTAACATTTCAGAAGATAACAAACTAGAAGCTAAGTTTGACGGTAAAATAGAAATAGAAGACCTGAAAACGGTAGAAGGAGAAGATAATGATGGTAAACCAGCAGATATAGTCATCTCTAGAACCTCTGAAATCAAAATTATTGATAAGGCTTCAGGTATTGTGTTAAGTAAGAACGTAATTCCTTACGGCTCTCAAATTTTTGTAAAATCTGGTAAGAGCATCAGTAAAGGTGATGTGATTTGTAAGTGGGATCCTTATAATGGTGTTATCATTTCTGAATTCTCCGGTAAAATTGAGTTTGAAAATATCACTTACGGTGAAACCTATAAGGTAGAAAGCGATGAACAAACCGGTTTTGAAGAAAAGGTTATTACTGAATCTAAAAATAAGCGAAGAATACCTACACTACATATTACAGATGATGATGGTAATAAGCAAAGATCTTATAATTTACCGGTAGGAGCTCACCTTATGGTAGATGATAACGCCGAAATCAACAGAGGTAAAATTTTGGTGAAAATACCAAGGAAATCATCTAAAGCAGGTGATATTACCGGTGGTTTACCTAGGTTAACTGAGTTGTTTGAAGCCAGAAACCCATCTAATCCAGCTGTAGTAAGTGAAATTGATGGTGTTGTTTCATTTGGAAAAATCAAAAGAGGTAACCGTGAGATTATTGTTGAATCCAAGTTAGGAGATAAAAAGAAATATTTAGTTAAGTTATCTAATCAAATCTTAGTACAGGAAAATGATTATGTGCGAGCAGGAATGCCATTATCAGATGGTTCTGTGACGCCAGAAGATATCTTAAACATAAAAGGACCTAGCGCGGTACAACAATACCTTGTAAATGAAGTGCAAGAGGTTTATAGATTGCAAGGTGTACAGATTAATGATAAACATTTTGAAGTTGTTGTAAGACAAATGATGCAAAAGGTAAAAATCATAGATCCGGGAGACACTACATTCTTAGAAAATCAACTGGTTCATAAAAATGCATTTATGGAGCAGAATGACAACCTTTTTGGTAAAAAGATAGTAGAAAATGCCGGAGATAGTGAGAACCTAAAGCCTGGACAAATTGTTACGCTTCGTGATTTAAGAGATGAAAATTCATTGTTAAAAAGAGAAGATAAGCAATTAGTAGATGCTAAGGAGGTAACACCTGCAACAGCTAAACCAGTTTTACAAGGTATAACCAGAGCATCACTTCAAACTAAGTCGTTTATCTCAGCTGCTTCATTCCAAGAAACAACTAAAGTTCTAAATGAAGCTGCAGTTAGCGGTAAAATTGATAAGTTAGAAGGTCTCAAAGAAAATGTTATTGTAGGTCATAAAATACCTGCAGGTACAGGACTTAGAGAGTTTGACAACATCATCGTTGGCTCTAAAGAGAAATTAGAAGAAATGATGAATAAAAAACAAGAAGCTAAGGTTAATTTAAATTAAGACTATGAGCGAACAAAAGAAAAACCAGCAAAAAAAGCTAAATATTCAGTTAGATGAAGATGTAGCAGCCGGTGTCTACAGTAATCTGGCTATCATTAATCATTCTGCTACTGAGTTTATAGCAGATTTTGTGAGTGTTATGCCGGGGATGGAGAAAAGCAAGGTGAAATCTAGAGTTATATTAACACCTAACCATGCCAAGCGATTATTAAACGCTTTAAATGAAAACATCCAGCGTTATGAAAAAGCTCACGGTGATATTAAGGAGCCTGAAAAACAAAATATTCCTATGAATTTTGGCCCTACAGGAAAAGCTTAGCTTATGCATTAACTAAAGAAGATAAGACTAACCTATCTGCTAAAAGATAGGTTAGTTTTTTTTTACCTACTAAAAAGATGACATTTTGACACGCAAATAATAATGGCGCTGGATTTGAAGAGTTTAATATAAATATAAGACTGATGACTAAAAATAAGGATACAGTACAAAAAGAAGATATTAAAAAAAAGATGACAGAACAGGAGGAAGAACAATCTAAGGCAAAGCAAAAAAACAACCCTTCGGGAGATACTGATAATTCTTCCAATACTGAAGATTTAGATGATAACAATGTTCAAAATGAAGACGTGAAAGAAAAGCAAAACGCTTCAGAAGCCAAGTCAGAATCTTCAAAGCAATCAGAAAAGTCTTTAGAAGATAAGCTAAAAGATGAAATACAAGCGCAGAAAGAAAAATACATGCGTTTAGTTGCAGAGTTTGAAAATTATAAAAAAAGAACCAGTAAAGAACGTCTGGACTTATTTAAAAGCGCTAATCGCGAGGTGATGCAAGCATTGCTGCCTGTTGTTGATGATTTTAACAGAGCTATTAAAAATATTAGTAGTGACGACAATGATCAGCTTAAAGGAATCAAGCTTATTCATAATAAACTAAATGACACCCTTAAATCACAAGGTTTAACAGAAATCAACGTAAAAGAAGGTGATAAATTTGATGCAGATATTCACGAAGCTGTTACACAAGTTCCAGCGCCAAAACCCGAATTAAAAGGGAAAATTGTAGATGTTGTAGAAAAAGGATATAGTTTAGGAGATAAGATATTACGTTTTCCTAAAGTAGTAACTGGCAAATAATTATTTATGAAAGAAGATTATTACGATATACTTGGCATTAGTAAAAATGCTTCAGCACAAGAGATAAAAAAAGCTTATAGAAAAATGGCTGTAAAATATCATCCGGATAAAAATCCGGGTGATGATGAAGCTGAAAAAAAGTTTAAACAAGCAGCTGAGGCATACGAAGTGCTGAGTAATCCCAATAAAAAAGCTAAATACGATCAGTATGGACATGCTGCATTTGATGGTTCCGGTGGATTTGGCGGAGGTGGTATGGACATGGATGATATCTTTAGTCAGTTTGGCGACATCTTTGGCAGTGCATTTGGTGGCGATTCTGGAGGCTTTTCCGGCTTTAGTGGTTTTGGCGGTGGTCAAAGCCGCAGAAGAAAAGGTGGTAATCTTCGTATAAAAGTAACATTATCACTTGAAGAAGTAGCGAGTGGCGTAGAAAAGAAAGTCAAAGTTTCTCGAAAAAAGCAAGCTGATGGCACAACCTATAAAACATGTCCTCAGTGTAAAGGGACAGGCCAAGTCACTAAAGTAACAAACACTATTTTAGGTAGAATGCAAACTGCTGCGCCATGTGGAACTTGTGGTGGTTCCGGGCAGACTTTAGATCAACGCGGAAGCGGAACTGATGCTCACGGCTTAAAAATGGATGAAGAATTAGTGTCTATTAACATTCCAGCAGGCGTAGAAGATGGTATGCAATTAAAAGTTCCGGGAAAAGGTAATGAGGCTCCTGGTGGAGTGGCAGGAGACTTAATTGTTTTATTACATGTTGATGAAAATTCCAATAAGTTTCAAAGAGATGGTGAAAATTTACATCAGGAAGTTTATCTAAGCTTTTCTGAAGCTGCGCTTGGAACTTCAAAAGAAATAGATACAGTTACTTCTAAAGTTAGAATCAAAATTGAGCCAGGTGTACAAAGTGGAAAAATTTTAAGACTTAGAAATAAAGGTCTACCTAAATTAAATGGATACGGTACTGGCGATATGCTTGTTCATCTTAACGTTTGGACACCAAAAGAGTTAACTAGAGAACAAAAAGATTTCTTTGAACGCATGAAAGATCATGATAATTTTAGACCAAAACCTAAACAATCTGATAAATCATTTTTTGATAAAGTGAAAGACATGTTCTCTTAACCTCATGATTTTAAATCTCTATAAAAACACCGTTTCATAACGGTGTTTTTTTTGGATAAATCCCTTTCCTATTAATATACTAATGTTGAAATGCCTGCGTTAGTCTTATTATGCCTATAAATAAATACTTATCTATAGCAGCACTTTTTGTTATCTGTTGTAACTCATCAGTTGCACAAAATATTGATCTTGCAAGGCTAGAATTTACCTATTTTCCTCAAGAAGAATCTGATAATTCTTTTCGCAGAATTAGATCTTTTATCAACTTTCCTATCAAACTTAATAACGATAATTACCTTTTACCGGGCATTGAATATAGGAACGTCAATTTAATATTCGATGACACAGCACCATTTGACAGGAAACAGCTTAATAGATTTGAATCTTTAGAAGCCAGACTTGCTTATATTATCAAACTCAATCCATCCTGGAGAATGGCCTCAGAAATCGGAGCTCAAGCTTCATCAAATTTCACATCAAATAACGTGCTCAGAGATGATCTTCTAGCAGTGTCTTCACTCTTTTTTATTCACAAGAAAAATTACCAGAATGATATCAAAAGCAGACGAATCATCTTTGGTTTGCGCTATTCTACAACCACAGGATTCCCATTCCCTTTACCTGTTTTTTTAATCAACAAAAGAGTAAATACAAATATAGGTTACAACTTGGGTGTGCCTAAAACCAGTTTTAAATATTATTTTAACGATAAACATGCTATACAGTCATTTGTCACTTTAGATGGATTTTATGCTAACATTCAGGAGGATATTCCTTTGGTTTTTAATCAAAATACTGAATTTGCTGAAGACATAAGGATGACTGTTATTTTAGCAGGTTTAGGATACCAATATAAATTAACAGATAAATTAATTTTTTATATTTATTCTGGATACACAATTTTAAATGATATCAGACTAAGAAATTCTGATAAAGATGATATATTTACAATAAATGATACAAACAATTTTTACGCAAGAACCGGTATAAAATTTAAAATATAAGGATGTCAAAAGTTTTAATCATAGAAGATGAGGAGTCAATTAGACGTGTGTTAAAAAAAATACTTCAAGAAGAAGATCAATCACATGAGATTATAGAAGCAGAAGATGGAGAAAAAGGTGTAAAAGCTGTTAACTCAATAAATTTAGATCTTATTTTATGCGATATAAAAATGCCTGTTAAGGATGGTATGGAAGTATTACGTGAAGTGATTAAAAGTCATCCCACTATTCCGGTTGTCATGATTTCAGGACATGGTGATATACAAACAGCTGTAGAATGCATGAAAATTGGGGCATTTGATTATATAGAAAAACCACCTGACCTTAATAGACTGCTTAATACCGTAAGGAATGCTTTAAATAACAATAAGCTTCAGGAAGAAAACCAGCAGCTTAAAAAGAAAATTGCCAGAAACTATGAAATGATAGGCGATTCTGAGGCGATTAGCGATGTAAAAAAAATGATTGAAAAAGTAGCGCCTACAGACGCTCGCGCTTTGATAATAGGTGAGAACGGAACCGGGAAAGAACTAGTAGCGCATTGGATTCATCAAAAAAGTAATAGATCATCTAAGCCATTAGTAGAAGTTAATTGTGCAGCAATACCATCAGAGCTAATAGAAAGTGAGCTCTTTGGGCATATCAAAGGAGCTTTTACATCAGCTAATAAAAGTAGAGCAGGAAAATTTGAAGCGGCTCATGAAGGGACTTTGTTCTTGGACGAAGTTGGGGATATGAGTTTATCGGCGCAAGCAAAAGTGCTTAGAGCACTTCAGGAAGGAAAAATTCAACGTGTAGGTAGCGAAAAAATCATAAAAGTTGACGTGAGAGTGATCGCCGCAACAAATAAAGATTTATCAAAAGAAATTGAAGCTGGTAATTTTAGGGAAGATCTATATCATAGATTGGCAGTCATTGTTATTCAAGTGCCTAGCTTAAACGAAAGACGAGATGATATTCCTTTACTGGCCGATTTTTTCGTAAAAAAAATCGCTAAAGAATACGGAGCTGAGCCCAAAAAAATAAGTGATGATGCTAAGAAAGAGCTAAAAGAACTCAACTGGACGGGAAATATTAGGGAGTTAAGAAATGTTATTGAAAGATTGATTATTTTAGGCGGAAAAGCAATAACTGATGAAGATGTAAAAAGCTTTTCTTCAAAATAAAAAATCAATTTTTTGGTGGCTGATATCTCAAAAAATACATAATGTCGCCTGAGGGATGTTGCCATTCTTTAAGCATCTTGAAGCCATACCGCCGGTAGGCAACATTTACTCTTCTTAAACGAGTTTCAGCATATATAGGAAGTTGTTTTTCTTTAGCAATATCAAACATCCAATCTTTCATAACATAAGGCGTCTTGTCATTATCACTACCTCTTGCTTCGGGCATAATGCCCCAAAACCAGCAGTAAAGATGACGCTCATCCTTAGGACGCTGTTTTTTTATATGGGCTTGATGCTTTAGAGCTTTTAAACCTTTTGTTATTCCGGTAACATGAATGGCTAGCTTTAAATCTGCTTTAAGTTCCTCGATAAAAGGTTCTTTCATGTCGTTAGAATCAAATAGTATAGCAATTCCGTTTAAATCTTTGGTTACTAATAAAGCATCATGGCGTATGGCTTTATCTACCATATGTTTTGCTAAAATATAAAAACGCTCCTGCTTTTTATCGTCATCTTTAACCACTTCCATAGAGGAAGGGACTTCTTGTAACAAGCTGGCTACATTTTTTATGATTTGTTCTTTGTTCTCCATGAAAATTCAAAATTACTAAAAACATTAAAGAAAGCCTTTAAATCTACTTTGCATTCTTCAATACATAACATATATTGCCAAAAAAAGCAGTTCAATGAATTTACCCCGATTTATTTTAGGAGACCATTCTGATTATCCTGAAGATATTTTTATAGTACATACTGTTTATCCTAAATTTATTATCAACTTAAGAGATGATGAAATTGAATTTTTAGAACCTATAGCTAAAGAGGATAAATCTGAATTAGAGGAAGAAATGATAAAACTCATTAAAGAAGCAACTGATTTTTATGATGTAGAGATGAAAAAATACGAATCTAATGCTTGAACAAATTAAAGAAATAGATCAAAACCTTTTGCTGTATCTTAACAAATTGGGCGTTCCAGCATGGGATGAATTTTGGCTGATCGCTACGGAGAAATGGACGTCTTTGCCGCTCTATATTATTTTAGCGGTTCTTATTTATAAGGCTTTGGGATGGAAAAAATTAGTGCTTTCATTAGTACTTATAGCACTTATGATTACCATTACAGACCAGTCATCAAATTTTTCTAAAGATTATTTTGAAAGACCCAGACCATGTAATGAAGACTTTATGGAGGCAGGTAGATTTATAGCTAAAAGATGTGGGAATTTCGGATTTTTTTCAGCTCATGCTGCCAGCACCTTTGCCCTTACCACTTTTATTATACTATTGCTTAAATCTTCCTACCGTTATTTGCCGTTTATTATGATTTTGTGGGCTTCTATTGCCAGTTATAGTAGGATTTATATAGGTGTTCATTATCCGGGAGATATTGTTGTAGGAATTATATTTGGTTTTATAACAGGATGGCTTATCTATCTTATATATCAAAAAATGAGTCAATTATTATTTTCCAAGTCTTAGCAATTTTTCAGCAGCCTGAAAAGGTGTCATTTCACCTTTATTGATCTGATCAAGATATATTTTAAATTTAGTTTTAACTTCTTTATGATTATAAAACGCTCTTTTTAATTGATTATCTATACTCTGTGTAAGCCAGTGCTCGTTTTGTCTTTTGCGCTTTTCTCTAAAAAATCCATTCGCTTTAGTTTTTTCCTGATAAGAATTTATGAAACTTAAAACACCTTTTAATCCGGTGTGAGTGATACTACTACAAAGTTTTACAGTGGCGTTAACACCGCTTTCTTTTTGAGGATATAAATGCAGCGCACGCTGAAATTCAGCCTTAGCTTTTTCGGCATCGCGTTTATTGTTACCATCTGCTTTATTAATGGCAATCATGTCAGCCATTTCTATAATACCTCGCTTCATACCCTGTAATTCATCACCGGCACCGGCTAATTTTAAAAGTAGGAAAAAATCGGTCATGCCATGAACAGAGGTTTCACTTTGACCCACACCTACAGTTTCAACTATTATTATATCAAAACCAGCGGCTTCACATAAAATAATACTTTCACGTGTTTTCTGTGCTACACCACCCAGCGAACTTCCTGATGCTGTTGGTCTTATAAAGGCTTTGTTGTTCCTTACTAATTGCTCCATCCTGGTTTTATCACCCAGAATACTTCCCTTTGATAAACTACTCGTAGGATCAACCGCTAGCACGGCTACACGATGTCCCTTTTCTGTAAGCAAATTGCCAAATGCCTCTATAAATGTGCTTTTACCTACACCAGGAACGCCGGTAATCCCTACGCGCAAACTATCTACACAATGCGGTAAACATTCTTTTAAGAGTTGATTAGCCTGATGATTGGTATTCTGATTCTGACTTTCAATAATTGTTATGCCACGACTTAAAGCAACTTTATCCCCTTTGATTATAGATTTTGATAAATCTGCTATTTCAGGCCTGTTCTTTCTCAAGTTGCGAATTCTCTCAATAGAGGATTTACTTACATTTGCCATGTGCATAAATTATGTAACAAATGTAATGATATCAGTTTTTAAATTAAATTGATACTGATTTGAAAATAACCTAAAACCATAAAATAGAGTGAAGCCACTTATCCGTAATTTTAATACAGCTGATTATGTTCAGGTCAAATTAAATGATGATTTTCTTAATAAGCAAAAAGTTGATGCCACTAATCATAATCAGCTGGAAAAAGAAGTGAAAAGACAAATACAACTTCAAAACGGTAAAGTAGGTTATGGCGGATGGTTGGAAAAAAGATCTTTATATGCAAAAAATCAATTATTTAATCAAACAGAGAAGAGAGATATTCACCTGGGTTATGACTTCTGGTGCGATGCCGGAAGCGAGGTGTCAGCGCCAATAGACGGAAAGGTGTTTAGTATAAAAAACAATGATAAAACAGGAGATTATGGACCAACCCTTATCTTAGAGCATCAAGTCAATCAAAATAAAATTTACACCTTATACGGTCATCTAAGTCCTGACAGTCTCCAACTGCACAAAACCGGCGATTTGATAAATCCCGGTCAATTTTTGGCTTACATTGGAGATAGACCCGATAATGGAGATTATGTGCCTCACTTACACTTTCAGGTAATGTCTCAAATGTTGAATTTTAAGGCGGACTTTCCCGGTGTTTCGTCTACGGCACAACTTCACAATTACTTGCAGGTGGTTTTACATCCCGCTGTTGTTTTGAGTTATCTGTGATTATTAATTTATAATTAATTTAATAAGTCATCTTTGTTAATGTATTATTAAGCCATTACATTTACAATTAAACTTAAAAATTATATATCTTGGAAACCATTTACACAGCAAAAACAAAAACCACAGGAGGAAGAAAAGGACATGCACAATCAACAGATGGTGGCCCTTTAGACCAATCACTTAGCGTCCCTAAAGAAATGGGAGGAGATGGCGGTGACGGGTCTAACCCTGAACAGTTTTTTGCAGCAGCCTACTCAGCATGTTTTGGCGGTGCCGTAGAATTAGTGGCCGGTAAACACAATGTAGATGTAGGTGATAACTTTTTTGTAGAAGCACATGTGAGCATAGGAAAAACCGATAATGGCGATTTACAATTAGCTGTAGTATTAGATACGTATTTGCCTCAATTGAGCGATAAGTCTACAGGAGAAAAAATCATTAATCAAGCGCATGAAATTTGCCCATTCTCCAGAGCTACTCAAGATAACGTTGATGTAACTCTAAATCTTTTATTAGATGAATAATTGAAGAGTTCACTACTTTATTTAAATATGCACCAATTAATTTTAGTTATTATCATAAAAATACATTAAAGAAATTATTAGTAGGTTTACATTAAGAGTTACTCGTTAACATAAAACCTCGTTAAATTCGGAGCATTGTCTTAGTAGAAAGTACTAACTCATACAATCGGAAAAATTTGCCTTCTAATAATTTATGGGTATAAACTGGAAAATGACAACCATATTTTCAGGGTTCATTTTAAGCTAAAACATTAATCGGACTTTTATTAATTTTAGACTTTTAAAAATTCAATAAATAATACCGTGTAATATTTTGGATACTTGTAAAAATCAATTACATTTGCAAACCTTAAAAAAAGATTCATGTCAAGAGTTTGTGAACTTACAGGAAAACGAGCAATGGTAGGAAACAATGTTTCTCATGCCTTGAATCGTACCAAGCGTAGATTTAATATTAATTTGGTAAAAAAGAAGTTTTATCTTCCAGAAGAAGATAAACACATTACATTAAAAGTAGCGGCTTCTACCTTGCGTACGATAAATAAAAAAGGAATTACCGCTATGGTAAAAGAAGCTCGTCAAAACGGAATTTTAAAGAAATAATTAAAAGCCTTAAAAAATGGCCAAGAAAGGAAATCGCGTTCAAGTAATTTTAGAATGCACTGAGCATAAAGACAGTGGCGAAAAAGGAACTTCTCGCTATATTACTACAAAAAATAAAAGAAACACACCAGATCGTTTAGAGCTTAAGAAATATAACCCTATTTTAAAGCGTATGACGGTTCATAAAGAAATCAAATAAGTTATGGCAAAAAAATCAGTCGCAACGTTTCAGTCAGGAAGTAAAAGACTCACTAAAGCAGTTAAAATGGTTAAATCAGACAAATCAGGTGCTTACACATTTGTTGAAAAAATGGTAACACCAGATAAAGTCAATGATTTCTTTAAAGGAAAGTAATTTATCGTTTCCAACAGTTAGAATAAACCGTTTCAATTTTTGAAGCGGTTTTTTGTTTTTAACAAGCTCAATCTAAGAAATAGAATTAATTTATCTTTGCTTATTTAATTCAATAAAATGGGATTTTTAAAGAAAATATTTACTAAAGAAAAGAAAGAAAAACTAGATGAAGGACTGGAAAAGTCTAAATCTAATTTCTTTGGTAAGTTAGGTAAAGCTGTAGCCGGTAAGTCTAAGGTAGATGATGATGTGCTTGATGATTTGGAGGAAGTTTTAATTGCCAGCGATGTCGGCATCTCTACTACTATCAAAATAATAGATAGAATAGAAGAACGAGTTTCCCGCAATAAATATTTGGGTACAGATGAGCTTAATGTGATTCTTCGAGAGGAAATTGCCGGATTATTAAGCGAGCAGGAAAAAAACGAACAAAAAGCAGAAAACATCAAAAAGCCTTATGTGATTATGGTGGTCGGTGTTAATGGTGTAGGTAAAACCACTACCATAGGAAAACTAGCGCACTTATTTCAATCTCAGGGTAAAAAAGTAGTTCTTGGAGCCGGAGACACCTTTAGAGCAGCAGCTATAGATCAATTACAAATATGGGCAGATCGCGTTGAAGCTCCTATTATTAAACAAAAAATGGGTAGCGACCCGGCCTCTGTAGCCTACGATTCTATTCAGCATGCGATTAAAATAGATGCTGATGTTGTATTAATTGATACAGCTGGAAGATTGCATAATAAAGTCAACTTGATGAAAGAGCTCAGTAAAATCAAACGCGTGATGAGTAAGTTAGTAGATAACAAACCTGACGAAGTTCTTCTGGTTTTAGATGGCTCTACTGGCCAGAATGCTTTTGAGCAAGCTAAACAATTTACAAACGCTACAGAAGTGACAGACCTGGCGGTAACTAAATTAGATGGAACAGCTAAAGGAGGCGTTGTTATAGGTATAAGTGATCAATTTAAAGTACCTGTTAGATATATAGGCGTAGGCGAAGGTATCAATGATCTGCAGGTTTTTGATAAGATAGAGTTTGTAGATTCATTTTTTAAACAAAATTAATGCAGGAAGAAAACAATACCAGAAAACCATTCTCAGCAAAACGCAATAAAAATATCATCACTAAAATTACAGTTATTTATTCAGCGTTTTATATCATACTAAAATTTTCTGCCATTTTTCAAGGGCAATGGCTATGGGCTAATTTAGGTCTTGCTTTGCCTTTCCTACTTTTAGGTTTGGCTGGTATTTATCTATTAAAAAATCAGATGGAAAACTGGATTTATGTTATAGTAAGTATTTTAGTTATTTCTTTCATACGTTATTATGAAGCAGAGCTTGTTGTTCAGCTTCATAGTTTTTTTACTATGTAAACGCCCAAACACAAGACTTGTATGTTAAAATGGATAGGAGCAATTCTGGGATATATGGCAAGGGGTTTTGTTGGAGCCATTATAGGCCTTTTTATTGGCAGTATACTTGATGCGCTTTTTAAAAATGTTCAGGTCAAAACAGGAGGTAGCTTTGGTGGTTCGCAAAGCGTAACACCTCAAGATTTTGAGCTCAATTTACTTTCATTAGCCTCATTAGTCATTCGCGCTGATGGTATAGTAAATCAAAAAGAATTAGATTACGTAAGGATGTACTTTGTGCAAGCCTATGGTCGTGAGCGAGCTAATGCTACTTTTAGAACGTTTAATAACGTTATTAAAAACCGGGAAATATCATCTGATAAAATCTGTGCCTATATCAGACCTCGTTTACGATATGAGGTGAGATTACAAGTTATTCACTTTTTGTTTAATATAGGTAATGCTGATGGCAACTTATCCCAATCTGAGCTAGATATGATTCAGCGAATTAGCGGTCACCTTCAGATAGGGCAGAGAGATTTTGATAGCATTAAAGCGATGTTCTTCAAATCTGCAGACGAAGCTTATAAGATATTAGAGATCGATAAAAATGCCACTAATGATGAGATAAAAAAAGCTTATCGCACAATGGCAAAAAAATACCATCCGGACAAACTTCAGCATATGGATGAGGCCTATCAAAAAGGTGCCAAGGAAAAATTTAATAAAGTGCAGGAAGCTTACGAAAAGCTACAAAAAGAGCGGGGTTTCTGATCATTTTTTCACTCCAAATTTTGCTAAAATATCTTCTAGCAAGCACCATTTAGTGAGTGAAGATTGTAATAAATTAGCCCCTACGAATGCGGTAAACCATAACCAGTTTTGATTGACATAAATCGCCAAAATCAAACTGATTAAAATAAATGTACCTGCTACACCTCTAACAATCCTATTTTTCATGATATTTAATTTAATATCAAAAATAGTTTGATTAATACCTGGTTTCCGTAACTTGTGTTACTGAAGCTGTTTTAATAAATCAGCATAAGACAATGCCATAAGTTGTTTTTTTGCGATTCCCAGATATTGTCTAAAATCATGACACTGTGCTTCAAGCTGCTCGTTAGATAAATTTGCCTTTTCATCTGCAATAGCTTCAACTTCGATAAAGCAACCTAATTTTTCAACTTTGTCAAAATGTATTTTCACATTATCACAGAAATAGATTTTCCGCTCTTTAAATACGATAATATCAATTCCATGTAAGGTTTTGAGTATTTTTTTTAAACCTGAATCTGGTTGATGTCTATAAAGTAATATACTTGCTGATTTTTCCTCTGCTAACTCTGGTCTTTCATAATAAATCAAAGCATTTTCAATATTGCCCTCTCGAAGTTTTAATTTTCGGCCATGATCAACTTTGTAATAAATGTCTCTTTGAAAATCTGTTCCTATGAATTTCGGATGTTTTTCTTGTAGAAGGCGTTCATAAGTGTCAATTTGATCAACTTTAGCTTTAAACTCTCGATTCCTGATCATAATTTATCGTCTTAGTAAAACATTCAATTAGTAGAAAAAACCAAGGTAAAAAGACATTGAATTAAATATTTTTATCTAACAATCTATCTAGCAAAATCTCTATTGCTTTATTTATAGTTTTCTGAACTACTCTTTCCCTGTGATTGCCCATTGAAAATTGAAATGATTCTACATTATTAGGAGTAGCCAGACCTATAAATACAGTGCCTACATCAGCGTCGCTATCACCTTTATCAGGACCGGCGTTTCCAGTGGTAGATAGGGCATAATCAACATTGAATTTTTCCTGAGCACCTTTTGCCATCGCCTCTGCCACCTGACCACTAACCACGGAGTATTTATCTATATCTGACTGGTCAACTGATAAAAACTCAGATTTAACTGATGTAGCATAGCTTATAATACCGGCAGTAAAATAAGCAGAAGCACCGGGATTCTTAGTAAATCTTGAAGCTAATTGACCGCCTGTACAACTTTCAGCCACAGCTAAAGTTTTCTTGTTATCAGTTAAAATATCAGCGATTTGCTCTTCAGGTGTACTTTCACCCTCTATGCCTTTCATGATATCACCTATCATGGGCTTAAGCTGGTCTATTTGATCATCTATTTCATCTATTAAGCTTTGTTTATCAAATCCTTTTGTGCTCAGACGTAATCTAACGCGACCCAAATTTGGTAAATAAGCTAATTTAATCGTGTCCGGTAAATTATTGACCCAATGGTCGATTTTATCAGCAATGGCGCTCTCGCCAAGGCCATAGGTCAGTACTGTTTTATGAACAATATATGGCAGTTTAAATTTCTGTTGAATTTTAGGAATGGCTTTTTCTAAAAGTGCCTTCATTTCAAAAGGAACGCCAGGTAATGCTATAAAAGCCAGTTTTTTAGAATTAATCCACATGCCTGGTGCGGTTCCATAATGGTTAAATAAGACCTCAGCTTTAGAAGGGACTAATGCCTGATCGCGATTAACCTGCAAAATAGGTTGTTGGATAAAATGTTCAAATAAGTATTCTATATGTTTTAATACAGCATCGTCTCTAATTAATTTGTCATTAAAATAATCTGCAAAAGTAGCTTTGGTGATATCGTCTTTTGTAGGACCCAAACCGCCTGTCGTGATGATGATATCAGTTTCATTTTCAGCTCTTTTAAGGGCTTTTTTTATCTCATGATAATCATCTTGAACAGAATAAATCGCATGAATTTCTACCCCTATATTATTGAGCTTTTTAGCTATATAAGCAGAGTTTGAATCTACAATCTGACCGATGAGAATTTCATCTCCTATGGTGATTAAAGTAGCTTTTGCCATTATTTGACGTTTATTTCAAAAATATCGTGATCATCTATATATCCTTTAAGGTGATCATTTTCTTGAACTTTGCCAACTCCCATCGGGGTGCCGGTAAAGATAATATCACCTTTATTTAAAGTAAAATATCTCGAGATATAACAGATTAATTCATCTACTTTCCAAAGCATTTTAGCAGAGGTATCCTGTTGTACAATTTGGTTGTTTTTAATCAAGCTAAAAGAAATATCATCTATATCAAAATCTTTAACTGGTAGCCAGATATTGCCCACACATGCTGATCTATCAAATGCTTTAGCCTTTTCCCAGGGTAGGCCTGCTTTTTTTAAATCAGTTTGTACATCGCGAGCTGTAAAATCAATTCCTAATCCAATTTCCGTATAATAGTTTTGAGTAAATTGATGGTCAATATATTTACCGTTTTTACAAATCTTTACCAGTAGCTCTACTTCATAATGAATGTCATTTGAAAACTCAGGAATCACAAATGGTTGATTCCTTGGTATTAATGAGCTGGGAGGTTTCATAAATAAAACCGGATTTTCCGGTTTTTCATTAGAGAGCTCTGTAATATGACTTGCGTAATTTCTGCCTACACAAATTATTTTCATGATTAAGTATTGAGTTTTCTTAGTTTAATAGCCGTAAGAACTTTTTTAGTATAGCCCGGGAAGTCAGCATTAATGATCCAGTTATAATATCCTGGTTCTTTCTCAAGCACTTTCTCTACCGGTTGATTTTTAAACTTACCAAACCCAAATACCTCTTGTTCGTTTTTATTAAATCTAATAAACCCGGCTAAGTCAGCAAATGGTTGATGCTTACTGTATTCAGCTAACCATTTAATGTTGTTTTCTAAGTCTTCATATTGATCTAATTGAGACTTTAAGACTTCGTAAGTAGCGTTAGTATCTGCTTCAGCTGAGTGAGCTTCTGTAAGGTCTTTATCGCAATAAAATTTATAAGCAGCTTCTAATGTTCTTTTTTCTTTCTTATGAAAAATGGTCTGAACATCTACCATTTGGGTATGAGATAAGTCAAATTCTATACCGGCGCGTAACATTTCCTCAGCCAACAGAGGAATGTCAAACCTATTGCTGTTATAGCCGGCTAAATCGCAATTTTTAATAAACTCATTGATTTTTGGGGCCAACTGTTTAAATGTCGGTTCGTTTTTTACATCCTCATCTGTAATACCATGAACCTTTGTGGTTTCAGGCGGAATAGGGACTTGCGGATTTACACGCCATGTAAAACTCTCTTTATTTTGATTTGGATGTACTTTCAATATAGAAATTTCTACAATTCTATCTTTAGCGATATTTGTGCCTGTAGTTTCTAAATCAAAAAAACACATAGGTTTTGAAAGCTGTAAATCCATATTCTTTTTTAGCAAAAATAGGTTTTTATATCTATGTGGATGTTTAAAAATTGATTAAAACAGGTACAGAATTATATCTTTATATTTTTATGGAGAAACCTACTTTTTTTCTTATTTTTAAAAAAATTAAATGAATGAAATTAGCTTATGTTTCATACATGAGTCATCAATCTAGATTGATGAGCGATAAAGACGTAGAACAACTATTATTTCAAATAAGAGAAAAAAATAAGCGTCTAGCTATTACAGGTTTATTGTTATTAATACAGGGCAAGTTCGTCCAATATATAGAAGGACCTGAGCCAGAAATTAAAAACGTATACAAGTCTATTAAAGCCGATCCCAGACATAATGAACTTTTATTATTAGATAGTGGTAAAATAGAACAAAGACAGTTTCAAGATTGGTCTATGGCTTATAAGAAAGTAAAAGATTCTACCGTTAGAGATTTAACGGGGTATAAAGATCTCGAATTAGATAAGCTCTTTTTAAATCCTGATAAAACCGCTAATCATCCAGTGCTTAATGTTTTATATAATTTTACAAGTATGCTGGCTAGTTAATATCGATCAACATTTCTTGAAAACCATAGATTTCATTTTTATTCAATAAAAAAACCACTTATGTCCATAAAGAAATTAGCTCATATTGTTTCGCCACCAAGGCCACATTTTGTAGGCGATGGTTTCCGTGTACACAATTTTATTCCAGGAATCCCTGAATTAAATATGAAAAGGATGGATCCTTTTATTTTAATGGATTATAATTCTAAATATCAATTCCCCGCAACACATCAACCCAGAGGTGTAGGTGTTCATCCACACAGAGGTTTTGAAACGGTTACCATAGCTTATCAGGGAAAAATAGAACATCATGATTCGTCAGGTGGCGGTGGTGTCATATCAAAGGGAGGCGTCCAGTGGATGACAGCGGCTAGTGGTGTTTTACATAAGGAATTTCATGAAACTGAATGGAGTAAAAAAGGTGGTGATTTTCAGATGGTACAGCTATGGGTCAACCTACCGGCAAAGCATAAAATGGATTCGCCAAAATATCAGGCCATCAATAATGATGACATGAAACATATCGATTTAGATGATGCAGGAAAGATAGAATTGATTGCCGGATCGTACAAAGATCATAAAGGGCCAGCTGAAACTTTTTCGCCTATTCATATGATGAATGCTAAATTAAAACCTGGCGGTAGAGCAGATTTTGAGTTTCCTGCGGATTTTAATACCATAATTTTAATGATAGAAGGCAATGCTCAGATTAATGATCAGCATCACATACCAGTTGATCATTTAGCGGCATTTAGTAACGAAGGTCATAAGTTTAGTTTAAAAGCTGATGAAGATTGCATTGCACTCATTTTAAGCGGAAAACCACTAAATGAACCAATTGCAGCTCAGGGACCATTTGTAATGAATACCCAGGAAGAAATAAGGCAGGCTATGAAAGATTTTCAGCAAGGTAAATTTGGCGTTTTAAATTAGTAAATTACACTAACAACCTTTCAGCTTTTTCAACAATGGCTTTTGCATTTAAACCATATTTATCTAAAAGTTCATGGGGTTTTCCACTTTCACCAAAAGTGTCTTGTGTAGCTACAAATGCTTGCTTTGTAGGGTGATGCTGTGCTAATGTTCGTGAAACACTTTCACCTAATCCGCCATAATAGTTATGTTCCTCAGCTGTTATAACGGCATTGGTTTTTTTAGCAGAGTCGATGACTGCTTTTTCATCTAAAGGTTTAATGGTGGCTAAGTTGATAACATCAGCTTTAATACCTTTTTCATCTAATATTTTAGCAGCTTCTAAGGCTTCCCAAACCAAATGACCAATAGCAAAAATACTAATATCAGCACCTTCCTGTAAAATTTGAGCTTTTCCTATGTCAAACTTTTGATTTTCAGGTGTAAAGTTTGGCACCTTAGGTCTGCCAAATCTTAAATATACTGGACCATCATAATCTGCAATGGCTTTTGTGGCTGCTTTTGTTTGGTTATAATCACATGGATTAATTACTGTCATGCCGGGTAACATTTTCATCATACCCAAATCTTCCAGTATTTGATGAGTAGCACCGTCTTCTCCTAAGGTTAGTCCTGCATGAGAAGCACAAATTTTTACGTTTTTGCCTGAATAGGCAATGCTCTGACGGATTTGATCATAAACTCTCCCGGTTGAAAAGTTAGCAAATGTTCCGGTAAATGGAATCTTTCCACCTATGGTCATTCCGGCGGCAATACCCATCATATTGGCTTCAGCTATCCCGACCTGAAAAAATCTATCTGGAAATTGACTTTTAAAATCGCCCATTTTTAAAGAGCCGGTTAAATCAGCACAAAGCGCGACAACATTGCTGTTTTCTGCGCCTAATTCTGCCAGTCCTGCGCCAAACCCTGATCTGGTGTCTACATTGCCTGTATTAGTGTAATTTTTCATGATTTGTTTTGTTTACAATTAATAATCGCCCAGGGTTTCAGGATTTTGAGCTAAACCTTTTTCTAATAGCTGGTCATTAGGTGCTTTACCGTGCCATTCATGGGTATGCATCATATAGTCTACACCATTACCCATAACTGTATTTAGAATTAGAGCGGTTGGTTTTCCCTTGCCACTTATTTTTTTGGCTTGAGCTAAACTATGGCTTATTTGTTTTATATCATTACCATTGCTAACTTCTATAACTTGCCAATCAAAGGCTTCTAATTTAGCTTTGATGTTATTTAATGGCATGACATCTTTTGTTGCCCCGTCTATTTGTTGCCCGTTATGATCTATGGTAGCTATTAAGTTATCGATGCCTTTTGATCCGGCATACATGATCGCTTCCCAGTTCTGACCTTCCTGAAGTTCGCCATCACCATGCAATGAATAAACCAAATGCTGATCGTTGTTTAGCTTTTTAGTTTGAGCAGCGCCAATAGCTATAGACATTCCCTGACCTAAAGATCCACTGGCTATTCTTATACCCGGCAGTCCTTCATGTGTAGTGGGATGACCTTGTAGTCGAGAGTTGATTTTTCTAAAGGTATTGAGTTCATCTACCTCAAAAAAACCACATCTGGCTAAAACACTATAATATACCGGCGAAATATGACCATTGGAAAGAAAAAAGATATCTTCGCCTTTACCATCTGGATCAAAAGATGGGTCGTATCTCATCACTTCTTTAAATAAAACGGTGAAAAATTCAGCACAACCTAAAGAACCGCCAGGATGTCCGGAATTTACCGCATGTACTTGTCGTAAGATATCTCGTCTTACTTGTTGAACAAAATCTTCTAAGCTAGGTTCTGTTGCCATGAATTTTTTTTGCAAAAATAGTTTTTTTTATTCGTTAAGTGTTTTTTAAAATAATAACCTGTCAACAGTTAGTCAACAATTTACCTCAGGATTTTAAATGTAATGAGTTAGTGGCTATTTACTTTTAAGGCTAAATTATAGCATTGACTAGAAGCCTATCAATAATATTAGTGCAGACTATTTATAAAGTATCAACACTAAATCTCAAACAATTAAAATATGTAAAAACTTGGTGAGGCTAAATAATATAAATACCTGTTAATCAGCTAAAACGCTTCTAGAAATTACAATTTTTTGTATTTCTGAAGTGCCTTCGTAAATCTGAGTAATTTTAGCATCTCGCATCAATCGCTCTACATGATAATCTTTTACATAACCATTTCCACCAAAAACCTGAACAGCTTCCGTGGTGACATCCATGGCGGTTTGAGAAGCATGTAACTTAGCCATAGCACCGCTTAAATCATAATTTTTACCGGCATCTTTGTCACAAGCCGCTTGCATTACCATATGTCTTGCTGCAGAAATCTGAGTATACATATCAGCAATTTTAAAAGCTATAGCCTGATGATTTTTAATTTCTGTGCCAAACGCTTTTCGGGTTTTAGAATATTCTTTAGCCAGTTCATAGGCGCCAGAAGCAATACCCAGAGCCTGACCTGCAATCCCTATTCTGCCACCGGAGAGTGTTTTCATAGCAAACTTAAACCCAAAGCCGTCTTCTGCAATTCTATTTTCCTTAGGTACTTTAACATCATTAAAATTCAAGGAGTGTGTATCGCTACCTCTTATACCTAATTTATTTTCTTTAGGTCCTACTTCAAAACCGTCCCAGTCTTTTTCTACAATAAAAGCATTGATGCCCCTGTGCTTCTTTTCTCTATCTGTTTGAGCAATAACTAAATAATAATCAGCTGAATTACCGTTTGTAATCCAGTTTTTAGTACCATTTAATAAGTAATAATCACCTTTATCTATTGCAGTTGTTTTTTGAGAAGTAGCATCGCTACCAGCTTCCGGTTCACTTAAACAGAAGGCGCCTAACTTTTCACCTGTAGTGAGTTTTGATAAATATTTTTCTTTTTGAGCTTTTGTGCCGTAAGTGTCTAAACCCCAGCAAACCAAAGAATTGTTAACAGAAACAATGACAGAAGCTGAAGCGTCTATTTTAGATAGCTCTTCCATAGCAATGATATAAGAAACCGTGTCCATACCACCACCGCCATAGTCAGGAGAGGCCATCATACCCATAAATCCCAGTTCGCCTAATTTTTTTACTTGTTCTTTAGGAAAAATGCCTTTTTCATCTCTTTCAATTACGCCGGGAAGTAATTCATTTTGAGCAAAATCTCTTGCTGCTTCCTGAATCATTTGATGCTCTTCTGTTAAGTTAAAATCCATTTGTGAAATCTTAATAAATATCCCGCAAATATAGTTGAAATTGATGAAAATTTATTTTAAACCCTATAATTTTAAATTTTGTTCAATCTTATTTTACCCAACATTCCAGAATCTTGTTGTTCATGTTTTATTTCCAGTAGATTTTGACGTAGATTTGATTGTTTTATAATGTATGAATAGCCACAAATATTTTTATGTCATTGGTCTAATGTCAGGCACCTCCTTAGATGGTGTTGACTTTTGTTATGTCAGATTTTATATTGATAAAAACAGCCAATGGCAGTATGATATTTTAGCTACCGCTTGTTATGATTATGCGGATGATTGGGTGGAAAAATTAGCTTATGCTCATTTGCTCAATAATGATGAGATTTTCAAACTCAATCACGATTATTCAAAACTTATCGCTAAAAATTACATTCATAAATTTCTTGAAAACGTCCAACCTAAGCCTATAGATTTTATTTCTACCCATGGGCATACCATTTTCCATCAGCCGGAAAAACGGCTCACGCTTCAAATTGGAAATTTACCGAACATAGCTAATACTGTGGGCTATCCTGTAATTTGTAATTTTAGAGTTCAGGATGTTAAGAAAGGTGGTCAGGGAGCGCCACTTGTGCCTATTGGAGATTTGTTGCTTTTTCAGCAATATGATGTTTGCATTAATATAGGTGGATTTGTCAATATCAGCCTAAAAAAGAACAAAAGGATAATGGCTTATGATGTCTGTCCTGCTAATAAGGTGCTGAATCATCTTTGTCAAAAAATAGGATTTCGCTTTGACCAAAATGGCAGTATAGCTGCTAAGGCTAATGTTAACACAAACCTGCTGCATCAACTCAACAATTTGGATTATTATAAGCTGTCGCCACCTAAATCTTTAGGCGTTGAATGGCTAGAATCATTTATCTTCCCCTTGCTTTCAGAAAGTAAATTATCAGTCGAAGAACAAATAGCCACATTTACTGAGCATATCGCAGATCAACTGTCCAGACAAATACCAGTATCAGCAAGGGTTCTTCTTACAGGTGGCGGTGCTTTTAATCAGCATTTAATTCATAGATTGGAACATAAAATCAGCACCAAAATCTTATTACCGCAACCGGAACTCATCAACTATAAAGAAGCCTTGATTTTCGCCTTTTTGGGCGTTTTACGTTATAACAATCAAAACAATATTTTAGCCAGCGTAACAGGAGCACCGGCTGACCATTCAGCAGGTTATATTTACTACCCCAAATAAGCAAAGGCAAACCACTTTTTTAAACTATATTTGCTGATTATGCAGGAAGTCTCAAAAAATCATCAAGCTGGTTATGTATCTATTATAGGTCAACCTAATGCGGGGAAATCTACTTTTCTAAATGCGGTTTTAGGTCAGAAGTTGGCAGCCACCAATGAGAAAGCGCAAACAACCAGAAGGAAAATTTTGGGGATCCTTAATCATGAAGAATATCAGATTGTATTAACAGATACCCCGGGCATTTTAGATCCTGCCTATGAATTACAAAAATTCATGATGAAAACGGTATTGTCATCGTTTCAGGATGCTGATGTAATTCTACTGATGGATGATTTGAAGGCAGAAAGGCCACTGCATGAATCTATGATAGAGCGTTTAAAAAAAGCTGAACAACCATTGATAATTGCTGTAAATAAAATTGATATCAGCAACCCGCAATATTTGAAAGAACGACTAAATTACTGGGAAAACACTTTACCTGATGCGCAGGTATTTGGTATTTCTGCTCTGTCTAAATTCGGAATTAATGAGCTGATTACTCAAATAAAAAAAATTTTACCTGTTTCGCCACCTTTTTTTCCTAAAGATCAAATTACTGATTTGCCGGAGCGATTTTTCGTCAATGAAACTATTAGGAGTAAAGCGCTTGTCTATTATAAAAATGAAATTCCTTACAGTATAGAAGTTCAAACAGAAGAATTTTTAGATGAGCCTGAAATTTTAAAAATTCACTCTGTGATTTATGTGGAACGCGAATCGCAGCGAGGAATTATCATAGGTCATAAAGGTCACGCCTTAAAACGATTAGGCACGGCAGCTCGCAAAGAATTAACCACTTTTTTTGGTAAAAAAATCTTCTTAAACCTTCATGTTAAAGTCAATAAAAATTGGCGGAATGATGAACGGCAGCTTAGAAAATTCGGATATGATCATTGATTATTATTAAATCAGCTTGATGATCATACAATATTAGATTTTAGTTATGTTCGCCAACATTCTTAATTTAGGAAACGTTTCTTCATAGCTTTTAATCTGTATTGTCTGATAAATTTACCTTCCTCAGAAGTAACTATTTTGTCGACTTTTTTATTACATGCAAACCAATAGCCTTTGCCGGCCATGATTAAAAAACTAATACTTTTTTTAGCAAAAGCTAATTTAGAAATAGCTAAAAATGAAATAAAAAGCCCATAACGCATAACGTACATCGACTTTCCAAATTCAAAAGCGTGCTGATTTGAATAACCGGAACCGGTCGGCTTTAAGTGTTTAACTTTTATCTGTTTTAAAACGCTGGTTGTCCATTGATAATAGTTAGCTAAATACTGATCAACAGAGTCCCAGCCTATGCCGTTTCTCAACCCATCTATTTGCTTAAAACAATCAACTCTATATAACTTTAACGGTCCTCTAATTTTATTTTCATCAGCAATTGCCTCATAAATCCACTTATTGTTATATCTGATGTAAAGCAAACCAGAACATATTCCTAACTGATGGTCTTTTTTAAAGGCGTTTACCATTTGTTCAAAATAATGATCAGGTAATAGGATATCAGCATCAAATTTACCTAAAAGGTCATATTGATGGATATCGATTTCTTTTAATCCTACATTAAAAGCATTAATGACTTTTTTACCTGGTTTTCTCTCCGAACGAGCATCAGTTTGAACAATTTTAATGGTATTGCTTTCATATTTTTTAGCAATTTGTAGAGAATTGTCAGTTGAATGATCATCCACTAATATTATTTTATCTAAAGGATAGGATTGATCAATAAAACTTTCAATAGACTTTTTCAGGTGATCAGCCTCATTATAAAAAGGGACAATAATGCAGATGTTCAATTATTTAATTATTTTTATTAAAAGTTTTTTATGAAAACATTATCTACAATAATAATCATTTTTATAGGCTATTCATTAGCTACCGCTCAAAATTATCAGGTTACATCAAGTCAAAAGATATCAAATTCAACCAGCATTTTAAACATTTTAGATGAAGATTGGTTTGGCTATTATATTGAACCTATCGGTGATTTAGATGGTAATAAGATTACAGATTTAGCAGTATCCGCCGTGAAAGATAATGACGGAGGTAATAATAAAGGGGCTATTTACATCTTATATATGAATTTAAATGGTACAGTGAGCAGCTATCAAAAAATAAGTCAAACCCAGGGAAATTTTGGCGGTCAACTTGGACAATATGAATTGTTAGGCACCGGTTTAAAATATCTTGGCGATTTAAACAATGATGGCTTTTTTGAGCTTGCTGTTGGAGCAGAATATAACAGTGAATTTTCCTATAGATCTGGTGCGCTCTGGATACTTTCTATAGATAATAGTGGGGTTGTTCAGAATACACAGAAATTACCAGATACTAATTTATTTAACATAAGCATGTGGGATGTGTTTGGTTCAGATGTAACCACCGTAGGTGATCTGGACAATAACGGAACGATTGATTTAGCTGTGGGTTCTAGACGGTATAATGATAAAGGTGCTGTTTATATTCTTTACATGAATTCTAATCTAACAATACAGTCTTATAATAGGATTGCAGAAAATGAAGGTGGATTTGGTAGCTTAGATTATCAAGATTACTTTGGTGGTGCAGTAGCTAACATAGGAGATATTAATAACGATGGTTACCCTGAATTAGCCGTAAGCGCCTACAGAGATGATGATGGCGGCACTAATAAAGGGGCTGTCTATATTTTATTTTTAGACCAGAACGGTAACGTAAGCAACTATCAAAAAATCAGTGAACAATTTGGTAATTTTAACGATACGCTAAATAATGATACCCAATTTGGCTTGAGCATTTCAGAAACCAGTGATATCAATCAAGACGGACTTTCAGAAATTATAGTTAGTGCTAGCGGTTATACTGATGCTTCACAAAATCAATATGGAAGTTTTTATATTATCAATTTAAATGCAGATGGTACTGTAAATGATTACACGCAATATGCTAACGGACTGCAAAATTTAAATATTAATAATGATTCTGATGATGGTTTCGCCATGTCAGTTGCTGATGTTGGTTTAAGTGACGACGGTTTCTATACCATTGCTATAGGATCTCATCTTGATGATAGCGCGTCTGAAAATCAAAAAGGAAGTTTTTATTTATTAAAATTAAGCGTTTCACTAAATATTGAAGATTTCTCTACAGAAGATAACTTTGTATTTCCAAATCCTACTCAGGATAAAATATATTTTAAAGATAGCACTAAGCTTGATAAAGTTCAGGTTTTTGATCAATCAGGGAAATTAGTGTCCATCAGCACAAATACTCAAGAAAGTATGGATTTATCTGGCTTGCCCGTTGGTAGCTATATAGTCAAATTAATTTATAAAAATAAGCACACTGAAAGTTATAAGATATTAAAGAAGTAGAATACTTATTTGTTTCTTTCAGCATAAACAATGTAATACCTTGGTGTAAAATAGCGCAATAAAGGGCGGATACCTATTTTTTTTACCGGGTTTGTCCATCTGTCAGTTGTTACAATTCTCCAGCCAGATTTTTCTAAAAGCCAATTAAACTGCCAGTCTTCAAATTCGTGATAATGCTGATCCCATTGATCATCAGGATTACGATAAGCAGATGCAAACCATAAACGCAGAGGAATGCTGGTTACTAATTTATCAGCTTTTATCTCTCTTAACACATTAAAAGGAGCAAGCAGGTGCTCAAAGATTTCAAAGGCAGTCACTAATTCAGCTTTAGATTCCCGGACTGTTTTAAAATCGATATCCAAATCTTCACCTTGGGTATTTTCTACTTGATAGCCTTCTTGTCTAAGAATTTTAGAAAATGGATTATCTACACCCAGATCTAAAATCTGTTGAGGTGGTGGCTGGACTTGTTTTAAGAAATCAAGCGTTTTCTGATAGCGCTTATAAGGATACTTGCCTTCATACATAAGGCTTATATTTGATAGACAATCGCATTGATATTCATGCCGGCGCCTACGCTGGCAAACATAATAGTATCTCCTTTTTGTAACTCATCATGATCAAATTCACCCTGAAGAAACAGGTCATAAAGCGTTGGAATAGTCGCAACACTAGAATTGCCTAAGGTTTTAATACTCATTGGCATAATAGTCTCCGGCGCTTGTCTATCATTCATTTTATAGAACCTTTCTATAATGGCTTCATCCATTTTTTCGTTAGCCTGATGAATAAAAATTTTCTTGATATCATCTATTGTCTTACCTGATTTAGCGAGGCATTCATTCATAGCTTGTGGTACATGCGATAAGGCAAAATTGTAAATTTTGCGTCCATACATTTTAATATAACCATTATTGGTTTCTCTTTCCGGAAGAAAAGATTCGCCAAAATAAATATAATAAGCTTCATTTTGCGCATAGGTAGCAGATTGATGAGCCAGAATACCGCCATCATCATCAACTGGTTCTAATATTGTAGCGCCTGCACCATCTGAATAAATCATGCTGTCGCGATCATGAGGATCTACAACTCTCGATAAGGTCTCAGAACCTACAACCAGACATTTTTTAGCTATGCCAGATTGTATAAATGCTTTAGCCTGAATACAACTTTCTATCCAGCCCGGACAGCCAAAAATCATATCATAAGCCACACAATTAGGATTGGTGATTTTTAATCTGTTTTTCACTCTAGATCCAATACTTGGTAAAATATCAGTCTGTTGACGGTCACTCCTTACATCGCCAAAGTTATGTGCTATAATAATATAATCCAGATCATTCTTGTCAATGCCCGCATCTTCAATCGCTTTTTCTGAAGCAAGTAAAGCGATATCAGACACATTCATATCATCTGAAACATAGCGTCTTTCTTCTATTCCAGTTATAGCTTTAAACTTTTCTATGATGATATCATTATTCTGAGCGTAAGCCGTCCTATCTTCATTGTAGAAATCATTTTCTAAAAAGTCGCTATTTTTCTTAACAATTTCAGGAATGTAGCTTCCTACTCCTGTAATTTTGACTTGCTTCATAAGAAATTTTTAAAACGTTGCAAGATAAAAATTTTAACAGACATCTTAGTTGTTAAAGCTTATCAAAGTGTACATTAACAAAATATTATTCAGTTTCTTCTAAATAAGTTTCTATTGGAGCACAGGTACACATCAAGTTTCTGTCTCCGTATGCATCGTTAACACGACGCGTACTTGGCCAAAATTTGTTATTTTTTACATGATCTACAGGAAAGGCTGCTTTCGCTCTACTATAGGGCAACGTCCATTCATCAGCGGTCAGCATACCTAAGGTATGCGGTGCATTTTTCATCACAGGGTTAGCGGCTTCTGTTTCATCTATTTCTTTTCTAATACTTATCATCGCCTCACAGAAACGGTCTAATTCATCTTTATTTTCGCTTTCCGTAGGCTCGATCATCATTGTACCCGGCACCGGGAATGAAACAGTAGGTGCATGAAATCCGTAATCAATTAAACGCTTGGCAATATCAACGACTTCAATGCCTTTCTTTTTAAACGGTCTACAATCAATAATCATCTCATGAGCTGCTCTATCACGTTCACCTGTATATAAAACCGGGTAATGATCAGCTAATCTTTCTTTAATATAATTTGTATTCAAGATGGCAATTTCTGTAGATTTTTTTAAACCGCTTGCACCTAACATACGGATGTAAGCGTAAGAAATAATACAAGCTAATGAAGAACCAAATGGAGCTGCTGATATTGCAGGAATAGGATTTTCGCCTCCAGTTGATATTATGGGATGAGTTGGTAAATAAGGTGTTAATTGAGAAGCTACACAAATTGGCCCTACGCCCGGTCCGCCACCACCATGTGGAATAGCAAAGGTTTTGTGTAGGTTTAAATGGCAAACATCAGCTCCAATTTTTCCGGGACTGGTTAATCCTACCTGCGCATTCATATTGGCACCATCCATATAAACCTGACCACCATTTTCATGTATGAGTGAAGTAATTTTACGGATGTCAGACTCAAAAACACCATGTGTAGATGGGTAAGTTACCATTAAAGCAGCAAGTTCATTGCTGTGTTTATCTACTTTTTCTTTAAGATCAACAAGATCAATATTACCTTTTTCAGTGGCTTTAATAACTACCACTTTCATACCAGCCATAACAGCGCTGGCCGGATTTGTGCCGTGAGCAGAAGATGGTACTAAGCAAATGTTTCTCTGGTGCTCGCCATTGGCCTGATGATATTTTCTAATGGTCATCAATCCGCTGTATTCACCTTGTGCACCGGAATTAGGCTGAAGTGATGTAGCTGAAAAACCGGTTATTTCTGTGAGGTATTCTTCTAATCTTTTGAGCATAATTTGATAGCCTTCTACCTGATCAAGTGGTACGAAAGGGTGAATATTATTCCATCTGGCATCGCTAAGCGGTAGCATCTCTGCTGCTGCGTTTAGTTTCATTGTACAAGAACCCAATGAGATCATTGAGTGGTTGAGAGATAAATCTTTACGCTCTAATTTTTTAATGTAGCGCATCAAAGCCGTTTCAGAATGATAGCTATTAAAGACTTTCTCGGTAAGGTAATCATCTGTTCTGGTTAATGAACTTTCTGCCAGATTGCCTTTGATTAATTGATCGACTTTGTCGTTATTTTTAGAATTGACAGCTGCAAAAATATCGAGAATGGTGTTTAAATCGTATAGACTTGTGGTTTCATTTAGTGCAATGACTACGGTATCCTGATCTGGATAATAAAAGTTGACATGATGCGATTCTGCAACTTCTTTAATAGCCTTAGCATTAGCTTTAACCTCAAGGGTATCAAAGAAATTTTCATTGGTCTGGTAATAACCTAATCTTTCTAAAGCATCAGCTAAAGCACTGGTCTTTTCATTGATATCTTCTGCAATAGCTTTTAAACCTTTTGGGCCGTGATACACAGCATACATGCCAGCCATTACAGCTAACAGAACTTGCGCTGTACAAATATTAGAGGTGGCTTTGTCTCGTTTAATATGCTGTTCACGGGTTTGAAGTGCCATACGCAGTGCTGGATGCCCATCTTCATCTTTTGAAACACCGATAATTCTACCCGGAATATTTCTTTTGTAAGCTTCTTTAGTTGCGAAATAAGCGGCATGCGGTCCTCCATAACCTAATGGAATACCCAGTCTTTGTGTTGAACCTACTACAGCATCAACGCCCCAATCACCTGGCGCCTCTAATAAAGTTAAACTCAATATATCAGCAGCCACAGCAACTTTTATATCATTTTCTTTAGCTTTTTGTGTAAATGACTGGTAGTTGTGAATACTTCCATTTTTAGCCGGATATTGAAGTAATGCTCCAAAAAAATCGGTGCTAAAATCAAAATCTTCATGGTTACCAATGACTAATTCTATCCCTAACGGCTGTGATCTGGTTTCTAACAGGGCAATAGTTTGTGGTAGTACATGAGATGATACAAAGAATTTAGCTACACCTTCTTTCTTTTGTTGACGACTTCTTACTGAAAACAAAAGATTCATCGCTTCAGCGGCAGCGGTAGCCTCATCTAATAATGAAGCGTTGGCTAATTCCATATTCGTCAAATCGCTGATCACGGTTTGAAAATTGATCAAAGCTTCTAATCTACCTTGTGCAATTTCTGCCTGATAAGGCGTGTAGGCGGTATACCAACCAGGGTTTTCCAGTATATTACGCTGAATTACAGCAGGAACGGCAGACTCATGATAGCCTAATCCAATATAGGATTTAAATGTTTTGTTTTTATTGGCTAACGCACTAATGTGTTTACTAAATTCATATTCTGTCATAGGTTCCGGTAAATCAAGCGGTTTGTTTAACTTGATATCATCCGGAATGGTCTCATAGGTCAATTGATCAATTGTCTCAACATTCATCAATTCGCACATTCTTTTTTCAGCTGCTTCAGTCGGCCCGATGTGTCTTAAAGAAAACGATTTAGTATCCATTAAATTGAATTTTTCGCAAAAATAAGGCAAATGATAGAAACACTTGTTAAAGAAAATAGTATAAAACATAAAAGCTTTAAAATCTTTTCAACATAGCACTTATCAGACTAATCCTTGATTTCAAGCCTATTGTAAACTATTAAAACTTAGTTTTGCAATCAAAAATATATCTATCATTAAATCGATGCGAAGCCTATTGGATTTTTATCTGCAAAGTAGTATTCACGTAAGTTTTTCTATAGTTGCGCTTACTGCGATGAGTTATTGGCAAAATGACATTACATTTGATATAGCATTGCTTGTTTTCACATTTTCTTCATCAATAGCGGGTTATAACTTTATAAAATATGCGCCGCTTATGCTTAAACAAAAGCTTGATTGGATGAGTGATTTACCATTGATTTCACTTGTTTCTTTTTTAGGTGTTTTAAGCTCATTAATATGTACTATCTATCTATCTTATAAAGTAGTATTGCTGTCTATCTTTTTGGGATTTCTGGTTTTTTGGTACACCTTTCCAATTACACCTCAAGGGCAAAATTTAAGGCATCAACCTTTGATAAAGTTATTAGTCATAGCTTTAGTATGGGCAAGTATTAGTGTTTTATTTCCTATCTTGAATGAGAGGCTGATGAATGTAGATTTATCACTTTTAGTGTTTGATATCGCAGAGCGAATGATATGGGTCATCGCGCTCATGATTCCATTTGAAATTCGCGATATAGTTGATGATAGTAAATCAGGAAAATCTGTTATAAATCACATAGGGATCAATAAAGCAAAAGGTATATCTGTAGGTTTATTGGTCTTATTTATCAATCTTAAACCCCTTTTCTATGACCAAATATTTGCGGTTGATATATTTATTTACATCTCTCTTTTTTTAATGCTTTTGTTCACACGTCAAAATCAGTCACCCTATTTTAGCAGTCTTTGGGTAGAGAGCTTACCTGTTTTTTGGTTAATTTTTTTGATATTTAGCTCGAGTATGGATGTAAATTAAAATTATCAATAAAAAAAATATCAACTATATGGCTGCATATTTGATGGTTGAGTTTAGGTTCTGCCATTATGATTTTCCAAATCAATAATTAATCCTATTTTTACATCCCGAAATGACAAATCCAAACCATGTCTCAAAAAAAGTACATATTTGTGACGGGTGGAGTTTCTTCGTCACTCGGAAAGGGAATAATCGCAGCATCTTTAGCTAAATTACTTCAGTCCAGAGGATTTAAAACGACGATTCAAAAGCTTGACCCTTATATTAATATAGATCCAGGAACACTTAACCCCTATGAACATGGCGAATGTTTTGTAACCGATGACGGCGCAGAAACTGATCTGGATTTAGGGCATTATGAACGTTTTTTAAATGTAAATACCTCTCAAGCAAATAATGTGACCACCGGTAGAATTTATCGTCACGTCATTAACAGAGAGCGAAAAGGTGATTTTCTGGGTAAAACGGTACAAGTTGTGCCTCATATCACAGATGAAATCAAACGCCGCATACAGTTAGTAGGAAAAGAAGGCGATTACGATATTGTAATCACAGAAATTGGTGGAACCGTAGGTGATATTGAATCATTACCATACATCGAGGCCGTCAGACAACTTAAATGGGAATTAGGTGAAGCAAATTCTCTTGTAATTCATCTCACTTTGGTTCCCTATCTATCAGCAGCTAAAGAGCTCAAGACAAAACCAACCCAGCACAGCGTTAAAACGCTAATGGAAAGCGGCATAAATGCTGATATTTTAGTTTGTAGAACCGAGCATACTTTATCTGATCATTTAAAAAGAAAATTAGCATTGTTTTGCAACGTAAGCCGCGAGGCTGTTATAGAATCTATTGATGCGTCTACAATATATGACGTTCCAAATTTGATGTTAGCGCAACGCCTAGATGAAATCACACTTAAAAAGCTTGATATTCACGAATGGAATGATACTGACCTTGAAAATTGGAATAACTTTCTCAGAAAGCATAAAAATGCTACAGATGTTGTAAAAATCGGTTTAGTAGGTAAGTATGTAGAGCTACAAGATTCTTATAAATCTATTCTTGAGTCGTTTATTCATGCCGGTGCTATGAATGACGTTATCATTGAGGTAGTGAGTATTCATTCTGAATTCATGGCTGATAAAAACGAACGTCAAAAGGTTGAAGCTTTAGACGGTATTTTAGTAGCTCCTGGATTTGGCGAGCGTGGTATAAAAGGAAAGATTGCAGCTGTTAAATATGCGCGGGAAAATAACATTCCATTTTTCGGGATTTGTTTAGGGCTTCAAATGGCTGTTATTGAGTATTTTAGAAACGTTGTAGGCTTAACAAAAGCTAACTCAATAGAAATGAATAGCAAAACGCCTGATCCGGTTATAGATTTAATGGAGGAGCAAAAGAACTTAAAAGACAAAGGCGGTACCATGCGATTAGGCGCCTGGAAATGTAAACTAAAATCTAAGTCAAAGGTTGCAGAAATTTACGGTAAAGACATCATATCAGAACGCCACAGACATCGTTATGAGTTTAATAATAAGTATTTAAACCAATTAGAAGATGGGCAAATGATATGCAGCGGGAAAAACCCTAAAACAGGCCTGGTAGAATCAATCGAGCTTAAAGATCATCCTTGGTTTATAGGAGTGCAGTATCATCCGGAATATAAAAGTACGGTAGCAAATCCACATCCTTTATTCGTTAGCTTTGTCAAAGCAGCCAAAACATTAGCTTTTAGTCGTCGTCATTCTACGCAATAGAATTTTTAATAGATAAAATGATTTGTTTCAACTAAAATCATGATTTTTGCAAATCAGCAATTTAAGGTATGGAAGAAAAGAAGAATTTCGATTTTAATACATTAATCGGTTTTATATTAATTGGTGGTATATTGTTTTGGACGATGTACATGAATCAGGGTGGAGAAACTAACGAAACAACACCAAAAAATCAGCAAGAACAAGTTGATAATCAGCAGGCCAATCCTGAACAAAACAATGCAGGCGTAGCCACTCCCGAAAAAAGTGAGTCTTCAATTGTAAATGATTCTACGGTAAGCCCTGAACTTAAAGCCAGGTACGGCGATTTTGCCTATAACTTTAAAAAAGGCTATTCAGAGTCAGATTTTACGGTTATTGAGAATGACGTGCTCAAACTCAAAATCTCAAATTTAGGTGGACAGATTATCGAAGCAAAACTAAAGGATCATTTATCTTACAAGGATGAACCTATTTATCAAATAAAAGATGGCAACGCTAATTTTTCGATAAATTTTAAAACAAAAGATAATCGTGAAATCGCTACGAGCGAACTTTATTTCTCACCTGTTAAAAAAGAAGGAAACAGCCTATCCATGCGGGCATATACCAGCGAGAACGAATACTTAGAATTCTACTATTCTTTGAAGCAAGATGATTATATGATGGATTTTGATATCCGTTCTAAAGGATTAGGCGATGTGATCGATCCGGACCAGGAGGCAAAAATCAATTGGCAGCTAAGAGGTTATCGACATGCAAAGAGTATTTCCTATGAAAATCAATATACAGAGATTGTATATCAATATGAAGGTGATAATTCTGATTACACAGGTCAGGGTGATGTTGCTGAAGAAGAAGATAAAGATGTAGATTGGGTAGCGTTTAAACAGCACTTTTTTTCCTCAATACTATTAAGTGATGAGGCTTTCAAAAGAGGTAAATTCATCTCTAAAAACTTAGTAGAAGATGAGGATGTAGATACGACCTATACCAGAAATTTTAGGGCTGAACTTAGCTTTGATCCTGAAAGAGATGGTATAAACAGAGATATGAATTGGTATTATGGCCCTACAGATTACAAGATTTTAGATGATTATGAACGTAATTTAGATGAGATCGTTCCTTTAGGATGGGGCATTTTTGGTTTTATTAATAAATATCTTTTCATCCCTTATTTCAATATCATAAGTGGATTCATCGGTAATTTTGGTATTGCAATCATACTTATGACCATCACTATCAGACTGATACTATCGCCAGTCACTTACAAGTCTTATTTGTCTCAGGCAAAGATGAAAGTACTCAAGCCACAAATAGACGCTATTACTAAAAAGCATGGCGATGATCAGATGAAAAAGCAACAGGAAACAATGAAACTGTATAATAAAACAGGGGTTAGTCCGCTAAGTGGTTGTATACCTGCTCTGCTTCAAATGCCTATTTTTATTGCGCTTTTCAGATTCTTTCCCAGCACTTTTGAATTAAGACAAAAAAACTTCTTATGGGCAGATGATCTATCATCCTACGACTCGATTGCAGAACTGCCTTTTTATATTCCATTTTATGGTGACCACGTGAGTCTATTTCCTATTCTGGCATCTGTGGCGATCTTCTTTTACATGATGATGACGACAGGCCAAAACGCTCAGCCTACACAACCGGGCATGCCAAATATGAAAGTAATCATGTATATTTCTCCCTTAGTGATGTTAGTATTCTTTAATAACTACGCTAGTGGACTATCCTTATATTACTTCATCTCTAACTTGATCACCATAGGTATAATGCTGGTTATCAAAAATTATATCATCGATAATGATAAGATACTGGCTAAAATAGAAGAGAAGAAGAAAAAACCTAAGAAGAAAGGTAAATTTGCGCGTAAAATGCAACAGATAATGGAGCAGGCAGAAGAGCAGAAAAAATTACGTGATAAGAAAAAATAGCTAAGGCTGTAAAAAATTAAATAGAGGAATATTCCTTAAAATCCAAAAACTTATTACCAAAATTAAAATAACCAAGGGTGTATTTTTGTGATAAAGCAAATTAGTTGGAGCTGCTTTACTATTAGGGTATTTTAACCATAAAATACCTTTGTATAAACCTGTTGCTATACCTAAAACAATGAGCGGATTGTGACT
>JAVLBJ010000086.1:0-8266 GCA_031581455.1 Psychroflexus sp.
AATAAGGCCAGAAAATATCTTGACGATAAACAAAACGATGAAGATACGCCGGTCTATGGAGTCAACACAGGTTTTGGCTCGCTTTGCAATATTAAGATATCAAAAGATAACCTAACGACACTTCAGGAAAAACTTGTTATTTCACATGCTAGCGGAACAGGCGATAAGGTGCCAAAGCGTATCGTTAAATTGATGTTATTACTCAAGATACAATCCTTAAGTTATGGGAATTCCGGCGCTAGTTTAGCTTTGGTACAGCAGTTGATTGTTATGTTTAATCATGATGTTTTACCGGTAGTTTACGAGCAAGGTTCCTTGGGAGCTTCCGGCGATTTGGCGCCATTAGCACATTTAGCGCTTCCGCTTATAGGACAGGGAAAAGTTTATTATAATGATGGGGTTTTTGAGACACAGCAAATCTTTGAAGCTAAAGGATGGAAGCCTTTACAGCTCAAATCTAAAGAAGGTTTAGCTATGCTTAACGGCACCCAATTTATGAGTGCTTTTGCCGTTGATTGTCTTATACAAGCCCAAAAAATAAACTATTATTCTGATTTAATCGCTGCAGCATCTATTGATGCGTTTCAATGCAGGCAGGCGCCATATGATGATCTTGTACATCAGGTAAGACCGCATAAGGGGCAGGTTCAAACTGCCCAAAATGTCCGCAGTTTCCTGAAAGGTACCGAACTTTCCGGTCAACAAAGCGGGAACGTACAGGATCCTTATTCGTTTCGATGTGTTCCTCAGGTCCATGGTGCTTGTAAAGACGGTATTAAATTCGTGCATGATGTTGTGCTTCGCGAAATTAATTCGGTCACAGACAATCCTAATATTTTTGTAGAAGCAGACAAAATTATTTCAGGTGGGAATTTCCACGGTCAGGTCTTAGCTATGCCATTAGATTATATGGCGATTAATTTAGCTGAATTAGCTAATATATCAGAAAGACGCATATATCAACTTGTATCAGGCAATCGTGGTTTACCGGCCTTCCTCATAGACAGTCCGGGATTGAACAGCGGACTGATGATACCACAATATACCGCGGCAAGTATAGTTAGTCAGAACAAACAATTATGTACGCCTGCGAGCGTGGACTCCATAGTATCTTCTAATGGTCAGGAAGACCACGTCAGCATGGGAGCTAATGCCGCAACAAAATTGTTCAAGGTCACGGAAAACACCCTGCGCGTTTTGGCGATAGAGTTGATCAACGCTTCACAGGCGATCTATTTTAGAGAGCCGCTTAGAACATCGTCTTTGATAGATGGTTTTTTAGCTGATTTTAGAAAGACAGTCCCCATTATAAAAGAAGATAAAATTATGTCTGATGAAATCCAAAAAGCTGAAAAATTTCTGAAAGAATATCAGTTTGCTTTGCCTGCTTAATTATAAATGGCTTCATTATATTCAGGATGAATTTGATCAACATACTTAAAAATTTCTATCATTTTAACCAGGCTGCTGTCAATATCATGGTCTAAACCAATTGATATTCTTACCAGACCTTTTGATAATCCCATTTTTCTTTGTTCATCTTCATCTATTTCAGATGAGGTTGATGAGCCTGATGCGCTAAATAAAGTTTTAAAGTAGCCTAAGCTAACCGCCAGATAACCTAATCCGGCTTCTTGCATTTTCTCCATAAACAAATGTGCCCGATCTACGGTATTTAAATCTAAAGCTAAAATGCCGCCATAACCAAAATCTCTATTTTTTTGCTTTGTAAATAGTTGATGATCTTGATGATCAGTTAATCCGGGATAAATGGTTTTTATGCCATATTTTTCAAAGCCTTTAGCCAGGTATTCTGCATTATAACTATGTTTTTTCATACGCAGCTCTAAGGTTTGTCTGTTCTTAAGAATAGAAGCGGCTCTGATGCTATCAAGGGTTTGGCCTAAAAGCATTGCGCATCCTGAGTTTACATCTTTTATTGTGTTGATAAATTCTTCTGATGCACAAACCGCGCCGGCCACAGTATCAGAAGTTCCATTGATAAATTTTGTAAGTGAGTGTATAACGATATCTGCACCAAGCTTTAAAGGTTGGAATATTAATGGGGTAAACGTATTATCGACAACCAACTTGAGGTTGTACTTTTTGGCTAATTGACTAATGTTTTTAATATCAGCAACTTCTAAAAGTGGATTGCTAAGCGATTCGCAGAAGATGAGCTTAGTTTTAGGTGTGATATTTTTTTCAATAGTTGATAAATCTCTTATATCTACAAAACTCGTGGCGATGCCCCATTTGGGGAATATATTTTTTAATAAAGCATGAGTCCCGCCATAAATAGTTCTGGATGCTAAAATATGATCACCTTGCTCACACAACTGCATTAAAGTAGTTGATATAGCGCCCATACCCGAGGCAAAAACATGAGCTGCTTCGCTCTGTTCAAGCTTTGCTATAGAAAGCGCTAAAGCAGTGTTTGACGGCGAACTGTGTCTGCTGTACAGATACTTATCTGTTGCTCCGTTAAATGTATCTATCATATCTTGTGCTTTAGCAAAAGCATAAGTAGATGAGTCTGATATTGAAGGGTTTACTCCTTCAAAACGCCCTTTAATTGGCTGAGTATCCTTGTTTTGCATGATCATGAGTTTAATGTAAAATTTATTATCTACAAATATCAATTTAAATACTATTATTATCAATAATAAGATTAATATATAGTATTATTTTTTATAAAATACATGAAATATGGTTAAATATTTTATTTTTGTTTAAAAATAAAATACTTTATAAAAAAATTATCACATGCAGGAATTAGATCAGACTGATAAAGCATTGCTTAATTTACTTCAAAACGATTGTAAACAATCTACTAAAGCTATAGCTATGAAGTTGCATTTGTCTCCTACTGCGATATACGAACGCATTAAAAGATTAGAAAGGCAGCAGTATATCAAAGATTATGTGGCATTGCTTGATCCCATAAAAGTTAAGAGAGATTTTGTGGTGTTTTGTATGGTTCAATTAAGTCAGCATTCTAAAGACGAGATTATTCACTTTGAACAAAAAATTATCAACTTAGAAGAAGTAGTGGAGTGTTACCATCTGAGTGGCACCTATGATTATATGTTGAAAATTAGAACAGATAGCATGGAAAGATATCGTAAGTTTATGATAGATCAATTAACCACAATTCCGCACATTGATAACACTCAAAGCGCCTTCAGCATTAGCGAGCTCAAAGATGAGCAAAAAATGATTTTGAGTTAGCTTTCTCTGTTTTCATCAAATGAATGCGGTAGTAATTTAGGAATAAGTTGGACGATTAAAGGTAGTAAAACGCCGCCACCGGGAAGTGCAAAAATAGCCAGTGATGGTATGGTTTTTAAAACATCTTTTAATTGTTGATTGACCTGTATTTTCTCCTGCTGATCTAGTTCACGATACATGGACAAGGTGAGCAGTTTATAAAGCTCTCTGTTAGCTTTTATTTCACGAACAAGCCGGTTTTTATTTCTATAAATAAGCAAACTAACACGCTTTGAGGTATTTGAGTAAAAGTTTTTGATAGGATTTGAAGTTCTATAAAATTTAATCTGATCTTTATTTTGTGTTATAAATGACTGAAGTCTGTTTTTAGCATCATCCATATCAGTAGGAGAGAGGTTGAGTTTTTCACCTATCAGCCTTATCAATAGATCTTCAGCATGGCTGATATCTTTCTCCATATAAGTAGCTAAAAGGAAACAGTCAAATGCATATAGTTTTTCCGTGTCTTTATGAATGAATGATACATCTAATTCATCTAATTCCACACAATCATCCGGCAACAGATTATTATAACGAAGCGAACTGATAAACATTTGAGTAATGATCTTTTTTGCTTTTTTAGAGATAGACTTCTGTTGAAGATTCAAATAAATCAAATTGATAATGAAGTTTTCATAACTGGTAAGAAAATCGCAAATCGCCTCATCTTTATTTAAAAATCTTTTATAGCCTAATACATCTATATATAATAAAACATTGGTAATGACATGACTAAATTGCTTTTGTAGCAAATTAACATCGGTTTTAACACGTTGATGTAATATGTTTTCAAGCTTTCTGTCTGCCGGATTTTGCTGTAGCTTTAAGCTAAACTTAAACTTATTTTCTTTTTTTAATAATTGATAATAAGCCAGTAAAGAATCAACACAAAAAACCACAGGCTGATCATTTTGATAGCGATAGGTTTTAATCAAGGCTTGAGCAAGGTTTACCTTGGCTAACTCTGATGACGTTAAATTAAAATGCTGGTTTTTAAATTTTGAAACCGGTAAAATATTTGTGCCGTAAATAAAACCAACATCTCTCAAGTCGGTATAGAGTTGGGATTCTTTTTGTGGTAAATCCAGAAATTTATGTTGCTCGCTGAGCATTTTTTTAAACCAACCTGATGATGAAGGATTCATTGTTTAAATATAAAAAATTAAGTTGATTTTATAGAAACCAACCTGGGGAACAACATACCTGTGGTTTTTTGGTAGTTTTTAAACGCTTCAAATTTTTCCTTCAGTAAAGACTCCTCATAACTGGCTTTAATATAGAAGAATATTAACAAAACTATCGCGATAATAACTTGATTGATATTTTCTTGTAAGACACCCCAGGCTAAAAGCCCTATAAATATCGATGAATATATAGGATGTCTGGAAAATGCAAATGCGCCATTGGTTTGTAGCTCAGCATGCTGTTTAGGCGTAGGATAAGGCGAGAGCGAGTAGCGGATATTCCATAAGGCAAGACTAAATAAACCGGCAGAAAATATTATAAAAAACCAGGCTATATAACTTGAAAATTCAGGTAGTTGTATTGATAGAATAGGTTGATTCCATAGTATATATACTAAGAAAAGCAATAGTTGACACCCGACATAAACGACATCTTTTAGATTTTTAGGTATCAAATTTTAATTTTACTCAAAAATAAAAAGATTGCTTCTAAACATAAAATCTTATGTTTTGTGATTTATCTCATTTTTAGACTGGAACTTTAGCTTTAAATTTGACTAAGAAAATATTTTGTGATGAAAGACTTAGTTGACAAATACAACATTCCGGGACCAAGGTACACCAGTTATCCTACGGTGCCTTACTGGCAGGAATCAACTTTTTCATTAGAAGCCTGGAAAAAATCTATAAAAACAGATTACAACGCCTCAAATAATGCGATAAGTCTTTATATTCACTTACCATTTTGCGAAAGTCTCTGCACTTTTTGTGCCTGTAATAAAAGAATTACTAAAAGACACGATGTTGAAAAACCCTATATTGAAGCGGTTTTAAAAGAATTCGACCTCTATTTAGCTCAACTATCCCACAAACCACAGATTAAAGAATTGCATTTAGGTGGAGGCACACCTACGTTTTTCTCACCTGAAAATTTAGAAAAGCTGATTAGTGAGATATTAACTAAAACGGAGCCGGCTTCAGAAAACGATTTTAGCTTTGAAGGACATCCTAACAATACCACTTATGCACATTTAAAAACCCTTTTTGATTTAGGTTTTAGACGCGTGAGCTTTGGCATTCAGGATTATAATCCTCAAGTACAATTAGCTATTCACAGAATACAGTCATTTGACAATGTGAAAAAAGTAACCAATTTAGCCAGAGAGATAGGTTACACTTCTGTAGGACATGATTTGATTTTTGGCTTACCACATCAGCAGGTAGCCGATATAGAACATACTATTGCTAAAACCAGAGAGCTGATGCCTGATAGGATTGCTTTTTACAGCTATGCGCATGTTCCCTGGATTAAGGGAAATGGTCAGCGAGGTTTTAATGAAGCTGATTTACCATCTGCACAGAAGAAAAGATATCAATATGAATTGGGTAAGTATCAATTAGAGCAAGCCGGCTATTTTGAACTTGGTATGGATCATTTTGCTTTGCCAACAGATTCTCTTTATAAAGCTTATGAGCAGGGAAAAATACACAGGAATTTTATGGGCTACACGACCACTGAAACTTCAAAATTGATAGGTTTAGGTGTTTCAGCAATAAGCGATGCCTGGTACGGGTTTGCCCAAAATGAAAAAAAATTAGAAGATTATTACAAACGATTATCAAATGATGAGTTGCCCATTTTTAGAGGACACATTCTATCAAATAAAGATTTAGTTATCCGTCAACATATTCTCAACTTAATGTGCAGAATGATGACAAATTGGAAAAATTCAGATTTATATCTGCCGGATATTCCGGATATTTTAATAGATTTGAAAGAAATGCAAGATGATGATTTACTTGAAATAGATAAAAATTACATTCAGGTAAAAGCTGCCGGTAGAGCATTCATTAGAAATATATGTATGGCTTTTGATCTTAGATTAAAAGACAATAAGCCACAAAGACAGTTATTTTCACAAACCATTTAAAACAAAAACAATGAAAAAGATTTTAGTTCCAGTAGATTTTTCTACACCCTCAGAAAATGCCTTAAAGGTTGCCGCTAAATTAGCTAAGAAAAACGATGCCCAACTTTGCGTGCTCCACGTTATAGAATTAGCTGAAACAATATTTGGCAGTGACCAATTTAACGTAGACGATGAGCAAATTGTCTTTTTTATGAAGATGGCAAAAAAACGATTTGCTAAGTTTATGGAAAAAGACTACCTGAAAGATATAGATTATAAAGATATGGTAGATATAGGGCCAACCTCAAAGTACATAAGCCAATATGCTAAAAACGAAAATGTAGACATGATTGTTATGGGTTCAACCGGTGTTAGCGGCTTAGAAGAAGTTTTAATAGGTTCTAATACCGAAAAAATAGTAAGAACTTCTCCCGTACCAGTTTTAGTGGTCAAAAAGGAAATGGAAGAATTAGACATTAAACAAGTTGTATTTGCTTCTGATTTTGATCTGGAAAGTTTAAAGGCTTATGAGAATGCTAAAAGATTTGCAGATAGCTTTGATGCAGAGCTTAAGTTGCTTTATGTCAACTTGCCGGGCAATCAGTTTTACAGCACCACAGAAATCCATGAACAAATGCGAAAATTCTTGAACGAAGCAGAAGTTGAGCTAAACGAAGACAATGTTATCATCTTTAACGATTACACCATTCAACTTGGGGTAATTAATGCAGCCAACACCCTAAAATCTGATTTAATCGCTATGCCAACTCATGGTCGTAGAGGATTATCTCACTTTTTTAATGGTAGTATAGGTGAAGATGTAGTTAACCATTCTACTTTACCGGTTATCACTTTTAAAATTTAAATCAGCTTTTAAGCTCCAAAAACTAACCGCCTATTTTTTAGGCGGTTTTTTATCTTTTAATCGACTTATATTTGTCATCTAAAAATAAAAATGATGTTTGATCAATTGATGAATCAATTTAAATCTACGCAAAAAGAAGTAGAAAAGACCAGGAAAAGGCTGGATGATGTAATGCTGCGCGAGCAATCTGAAGATCAGCTTATAACTGTTATTGTAAATGCTAACCGTGAGATTAAAGATATTCAGATCGATAAAACACAAATGGAAGATATTGAGCAGGTTGAAGATTTGCTTATCACAACCATTAATAAAGCGATTTTAAAAGCCGGTGAAATCAATGAAGAAGAACTTCAACAAGAAGCTAAAAAAGGCTTGCCGGATATTCCGGGAATAACCAGTTAATTATGCTTAAACAACCACAGCTACTAGCTTTCTACACAAGCGTCATTATATTTATCCATTTTGTGGCTTTAATGTTAATCTCTTATTTTGATATACACTATCAAGCCATAAACGTCATAGGTGAACTACTAACCATTCCTTTTATCATTATAGATGTATTAATAGGTTTACACGTTATCAGACAATTATACTTAAAACAATACACAAATATTCAGCTTTATACGCTTATATTTTTTGTGGCGACAATGCTTTTTATCGTATTAGGGACTTTTTACTTAGAATGAAGTTAAAAGTTCTTAATTATTGCAGCAATAGTCATTGGTGCTAATATTTTCTGATTCATACCAAATTTAAACCGAATGTTGAGTAATTTTTTTTAAACAATAGTTGTATTAGATTATTGATAATCAGCCAATAAACACTGGATTTTTTAAGTACTTATAAGCTTATGGTTAACAGAATATGTCTAAAAAATTAATTTTTATATTTTTCTGGTTGCTAGGTAAATAATCTCATTTTGAAAATTTTAGCGGATTTGGTTTTTTTCAGCTCATGCTTTTCAGTGTTTATGTCCAACTGCTAATATTACAATTGAAGATACTCTGTCATCTGTAGAAATAACCTTAAATAATATT
>JAVLBJ010000087.1:0-8181 GCA_031581455.1 Psychroflexus sp.
GTAAACTTTACCACACGATGCAATCGTGCGGTAGCGGCTTGGTAATATCTTTAGGGAACGTAGGTTTTATCTAAATAATCGTGCGGCAGCAGGAAATTGGAATTAAGAATTTTAATTTTACTGCCTTGCCTGGTCTTATCATTTGACTCTTTTTTCAAATGATCAATATAATTGCTTATCTGATTTTTCATATCCGTTGATAATTCAGGTACTTTTGTGTATAAATGAATATCTATCATAATATAAGAATTTAATGAATTCTTAATTAGGTTCAGATTCCTTCTTAATTAGCACAACTGTCATTTTTTGCTTTGTTATCGGCTGGAGCAACATTTCATAACCGTCTTTCTTAAAGATCAGTTCTGTGCCGCGTTCTTTGGTGTCTAAAGTAAACTTCCCGTTTTCATCGGTCATCACATAAATATCGCTGCTCATCACCTGTACCATGACATTTTCTACAGGTTGGTCTTGTTCATTTACCACCTGACCTTCGATCTCCGTATCGCTACTACAAGCGATAAACAGCGATATAAAAGCAATTACTAATATTGATTTTTTCATATTTGCGAAGTTGCAAGCTTATGAGTAAGTTTATGGCATGAATAGAGAAACTTTAACAGTAGCATTCACTACATTACTTTTAGTGATCCTAAGCAATACCAACGCTCAAATAACAACCGATGATGAAACATTCACAAAGGCGGACAGCCTTCGCGGCGGTCTAAGACCGGCGCGAAATAACTTTGATATCCTGGCATATGACCTAAAAGTAATGATAGAACCGGAAAAGCAGTTCATCAGCGGATCTAACAAGATCAATTTTAAAACAAAAGACCTGGCTCAAAGGATGCAGCTTGACCTCTTTAAAAATATGAACATCGATTCTATCATTTATAAAGACCAAGAGTTGACCTATGAAAGGAAACATAATGCCTTCTTTTTCGATTTTCCTAGATCGCTGGAAAAAGGCACAAAAGATTCTCTTCGGGTCTATTACTCTGGAAAACCCCAGTTGGCCAAGAATCCACCCTGGGATGGTGGATTGGTCTTTGATGAAGACCGCAAAGGAAGACCGCACATCGGCGTGGCTGTACAAGGCACCGGAGCTAGTTTGTGGTTTCCAAACAAAGATCACCTCAAGGACGAACCTGAGCAAGTAAAGATCAGCATTATCGCGCCAAAGGAATTTAAAGCAGTAGCTAATGGAAGAAAAGTAGGAGAGATGTTGGTAGACAATAACTTTAGAAAAACCACCTGGCAAGTCACCTATCCGATCAATAATTACAATATCACGTTCTATTTGGGACATTTTGCTCATTTTACCGGTCAATATAAGGATCTGGAATTATCCTATTATCCGCTGGATGTCAACTTACCTAAAGCGAAGAAGCAATTCCGGCAAGTCCAACCTATGATGCGATGCTTTGAAGAGAAATTCGGTTTTTATCCATTTAAGGAAGATTCTTATAAATTGGTAGAATCGCCCTATTTAGGTATGGAACATCAATCAGCCATCGCTTATGGTAATGCTTATCGCAACGGATATCGCGGTGTGGATATTTCAGGAACGGGCATAGGATCAGATTTTGATTTTATCATCATCCATGAATCGGCCCACGAGTGGTTCGGCAATGCCATATCAGCACAAGATATCGCCGACCTCTGGATACATGAGGCTTTTGCCACTTATGCCGAAGCTGTTTATGTGGAGTGTCAGAAAGGTGAACAAAAAGCGGTGGAATATTTGAACGGGATCAGAAGGAATATCAGGAACGATGCACCTATCATAGGTCAGTATGGCGTTAACAACGAAGGTTCGCCTGATATGTACTTTAAAGGTGCTAATTTCCTGCATACTTTAAGAACTGTTCTTAATGATGATGAATCCTGGTGGCGACTCATCAAAGGTTTTGCGACTGATCATCGTTATAAGACAATCACTACGGTTGATGTGATCGATTACTTTCAGTCTTATTTTGATACCGATGTACAACCGATCTTTGATCAATATCTACGTCACGAAGACCTTCCGGTTCTTTTACTGAAAAAGGAGAACGATCGGCTGGAAATGAAATGGCAAACCGATATCGATAATTTTGAAATGCCTATAGATGTTCAAACTGAACAAGAAATGAAAAGATACCATTTGGAAGATCATTGGCAACAAATCAATAACTACTCTTCGGTTGATCAATTAAAGAAAAATATCGACCAAAAGAATATGTATTTTGAAATCGAGGTATTAGACTAATCGGCAGAAGCTACTTGTGTTTCTTTAGCTTCACCTTTCTGATCTATAAATCTCTTGTAATGTTCGTATCTACTGAATATCTGACGCACATAATTAAAGGGTTCTCTACCTCTCACATAACCATATCTGATGAAATCTCTGTTATAGTTTTTAGGTTTAGATAGTTCTAAAATCATTTTTTCTACATTCTCATCCCATTGATATCTATTCAGTTTCTTATAAGCAGCTAATCGCTGCGCATCACGAACATGACCTAAACCACTATTATAAGAAGCTAAGGTAAACTTTAAACGCTGGATACTATCTTCTACATTATCGAACTTATCGTAAATTTGATCAAGATAGGCCGTACCACCACGAACGCTTTGCTGTGGATCGGTTGTATCTGTAATTCCTAGATCTTTAGCTGTAGCAGGCATGATCTGCATTAAACCCTGAGCACCAACCCATGATTCTGAAGTAGGTTTAAATTTGGATTCTTGATAGATGATGGAAGCCAGTAATCGCCAGTCCCAATTGTGCTTATCAGCGTATTTTTTAATCAAATTATCATACTGGCTTATCTTACCTTCATTCAAACTATAAAAACTGCTTTTTACTCTTCTTTTATGAAGTCTGGTGTTTTTGAAATATCTATTGTAAACCATATTATAATCCAAAGTATTCTTCTGGCTTTTTATCCAATCATTAAGCGTATCTTTCAGTTCATTAGAATATTTAGGCAAACCCCAGGCAATTCTTTGTGTTAAACTGATTTTAGTATCTATATTTAATTCCGGATAAGCAGAAGCATAGATTTGCGCAATATTTTGATCGGCTACTGTATATTTTAATTTGCCTTCAGCTACTTTTCTAATAATTTTACCCGTTGTCATATTACCTGGAATGGTATCGATATAAATCTTGCCGCCAATTTCTTCATTTAGGTTTTTAATGCGAGACGCATAGGCTGAATTGATTTTTACAGAAATGGTATCACCAATCAATTGCACCGGATTAGTAATAATTTGTTGATTGATTTGATGCCTCCTCATTCGCCTCCAATTTTGTGGTTTACGTTGAACTAAAACCTGACTGGAGAAGTATAAAGGTTCGCTAAAATTAATATGTTTTTTCCTTTCTTCCAGAATAGTGTAACCGTAGGCTATTAAATCGCCTTCTCCTTTTTTAAGCATGGAGATAAGTTCATTCTCATCTTCAGCGATGACCATTGTCAAGTCAACGCCTAATTCGTCTGTGAATTGTTGCAACAATTCGTATTCAAACCCCATGGGTTCTCCGCGATAAAGAAAATATGTAGTACCGCTATAAGTGGTAATTGCGCGTAATTCCCCTCTTTCTAAAACATCCTTAAGGTAATCTTTGTTTTTTCCTGCTTCATTGGATTCCTGATTCTGTTCACAACTTGAACAAGCTGCCAGCAATCCTAAAATAAAAAATAAAATAAATCTCATAATGTGATTTTGACTTCAAATTACGAAAAAATAATTGTAGTTGGCTTTAATTTTAATGAATTGTTAATAAGAACGATCAGTCTTGAATACGCCAGCCTAAGTAAACTGCTGATAACCCAAGGATTAAACTAGAAACAGCGTAGATGGCGAATAATCCGAACTGACCTTCTTTAATAAGGTGGAAATTCTCATAAGCAAAGCTGGAAAAAGTGGTAAAACCGCCACAGAAGCCTATGATCAAAAAACTTTTGATCAGATTCCATTCCTGATCAGACCTTAATTCTGAAGCCAGTAAAAAACCGATTAAAAAACTACCGATGATGTTTACACTAAAAGTACCCCATGGAAAAACCGCCTGGTGCTGAAAATTGGATAATAATTGCCCGATACCGAAGCGCAGCACACTTCCCAGACCACCGCCGATGAAGATGAATAAAAGTTGTTTAATTAGCATACCCTACAAATATACAATGGATATTTTAATAGCTGTTTAAAATGTCAGTCGGTTAAAATATACTACTTTGCCAAAGTGAAAACAGATGTTGGTATCATTGGCGGTGGATTAGCCGGATTAACGGCGGCGATAGACCTGGCCCAAAAAGGCTATAAAGTCATTGTTATAGAGAAAGATAGCTACCCAAAACATAAAGTCTGCGGCGAATACGTTTCTAATGAGGTCTTAGCCTATTTTGATAGGATCAAATTCCCATTAGCTGATCTAAAGCCCGCTAAGATTGATCATTTTAAGATGAGCAACTTACAGGGGAAGACCATAGAAGCTAAACTCGACCTGGGTGGATTTGGCCTAAGCCGATATAAATTTGACCAAGCTTTAGCCTGGTATGCGGAACAATGCGGCGCGATCATCCAAATTGATACCGTTCAGTCGATCGCATTTTCTGTTTCAGCCGATCATTTTACGATCAATTGCAAATCGGGTGATGAGTTGACCGCTAAACAGGTCATCGGAGCTTATGGCAAGCGTTCTAAATTAGACAAGCAGCTCAATAGGGATTTTATAGATAAAAGATCACCCTGGATCGCTTTTAAAGCCCATTATCAATTATCAGAATTCCCGGAAGATCATGTGGAATTGCATCATTTTAAAAATGGCTATTGCGGGCTGTCTAAAACAGAAAATGGTCATGTTAACTTTTGCTATTTAGCGCACAAAAAAGTTTTTGATGCTTATAAGAATGTTTCGGATTTCAACCAACAGGTAGTCAGTAAAAATCCTTTCTTAGCCGATTTTCTTCAGAAAGCCGAACCCGTTTTTAAAAGACCACTTGGTATTGCGCAGATCGCTTTTCAGCAAAAACCAGCCATCGAGGATCATATGTTGATGTGTGGCGATACAGCCGGATTGATACATCCGCTTTGCGGTAACGGAATGGCTATGGCCATTCACTCCGCTATGATCGCCGCGGAATGTCTGGATGATCATTTTAAACATGGATCAAGCCGATATCAACTGGAAAACAACTATCAAAAATCATGGAACCAGACCTTTAGTCGGCGCCTAAAAGCCGGAAGATTACTGCAGCGGCTAATTGTGAATGAAAATTGGAATAAATTTGCCTTTCGATTAGTAAAATGGCAACCCAAATTGCTACGATCGGTCATAGAACAAACGCATGGAAAACCTTTTTAAATGACAATGATCAATACCCAATATCGAAGTACATTACCGGAGATCATGGATGAATTCGATCTTCAGGGCGATGATCTGCGCCAAGTCCTGTGTATCATAGACAGGATCAATGCGGTGCTGGGTGGCGATCGGGTGACCATCAATGGCATCAAAAAATTAATGCGCCAAAAACCCGATCAAAAGCAGTTTAGAATCATTGATCTTGGTTGCGGCAGTGGTGCCACATTGAGAAAAATAGCCGATCATTTTAGATCTCATTCTCAAGAAATAGAATTAACAGGTATTGATGCCAATCATCATACGATCGATATCGCTCAGGAGCTAAGTCAGGAATATCACAATATCCGTTACTTAGCAGAAGACATCTTCTCGGAAGACCTGTTATCGACTGAATGCGATATTGCGATCAGTTGTTTGACCATGCATCATTTCAGGGATAAGGAATTGATGAACCTCATAGCAAGGTTGCATTCCCTGGCCGATATCGGTGTGGTCATCAATGACCTTCATCGGCATAAATGGGCTTATCGTTTATTCCAATTATATTGCAAGTTCTTTGTAGATCATGAGATCGCTGCCAATGATGGTAAAGTCTCTATATTGCGCGGTTTCAAACGAGCAGATATTGAGCAATATGCCAGGGAATTAAACTTAACAAAATGGGAAGTCCGCTGGTTTTGGGCTTTTCGATATCAATGGATCATTGAAAAATAATATGGTAAAGATAAAGACAGTAGCAACAGAAACACCGGGATATAGCAGTACGACCGAGGAAACAATTCCTTATATAAAACGTTGGCTGGCCGATGAAGATGAGCGTTTTCAGCGGAAAGTGATCAAAATATTCGAAGGTGCCAATGTAGACCGCCGTTATGCGATCATGCCACCGGAAGATGTTTTCACACCAACCTCATTTGAGGAGAAGAATGAAATTTATAAATCTGCCGCGCAAGATTTGGGACGGTCGGTCCTGGAGAAAGCATTGCAACAAGCCGACTGGCAGGCAGATTCTTTAGATTATATCATCACCGTGAGCTGTACCGGCATCATGATACCATCATTAGATGCGTATTTGATCAACGCGATGGACTTAAAACAGGATATCATTAGGTTGCCGGTCACGGAAATGGGGTGTGTTGGCGGCGTTTCCGGTATGATCTACGCTAAGCAATTTTTAGAAAGTCAACCAAATAAAAGAGCGGCAGTGCTTGCTTTTGAAGCACCAACAGCTACTTTACAACACGAGGATAAAAGTATGGCCAATATGGTGAGCGCGGCGATATTCGGTGATGGAGCGGCTTGTGTGCTGATGAGCTCAGAAAAGCAAGAAAATGGGGCAGAAGTGATAGGCGAGCAGATGTATCATTTTTATGATAAGACGCGGATGATGGGTTTTGACCTCAAGAATTCCGGCCTACAAATGGTGCTGGATGTGGAAGTCCCGGAAACCATCGCTGAACATTTCCCGCAGATTATTCATCCGTTTTTAGAGAAATATGACCTGAACATACATGCAGTTGATCACCTTATATTTCATCCCGGTGGTAGAAAGATCATTCAGACTGTGGATGAGCTCTTTGGTCAACTGGGAAAGAACATCGATGCGACACGAGGCGTTTTACGTGATTTTGGGAATATGAGCAGTGCAACCGTTCTATTTGTTCTTAAAGAGATCATGGCACAGCAACCATCAAATGGTGAATACGGACTGATGCTCAGTTTTGGTCCGGGATTTACGGCGCAACGCTTGTTATTGAGATTTTAAAAAAAACTAATTGTCCGAATAATTTCCGTACATTTAATTAAATATTTTATATCATGAAATCGCAAACCACCAAAGGCGAAAGAATAGAAATCAGAGTCTCTTCAAATGAAAAATCCATATTGAAAAGAGCGCAAGAATTAGAAGGTGACTCATCTTTAAGTAGTTTTGCGCTTAAAATATTAAAAGAGAAAGCAGGCGCTATTATTGAAAAAAACGACCAGATTTTAGCCAGCAATAGGGATCGTGAAATTTTTTTTGAAGCATTGTATTCAGATATCCAACCGAACGAAGCATTATTATCCGCGGTTAAAAACTATGATGTTCAAAACCATAAATAATGCAAATATTTCCATTTGATAAAAAATTTAACAGGAAAAATTTTTACTGCGGTGTTAATTCGTTAGACCATTATATTCATCATCAGGTTAGTCAAGATATAAGGAAGAAACTAGCAACTTGTTTTGTGTTATTAGATGATGATAAAAACATAATTGGATATTACACTTTAAGCAGTGATGGAATTTCTAGAGATGATGCACCATTTAAATTTAGAAAAAAAAACCGCATAATTATTCAGTTCCTGTAATATTATTGGGCAGATTAGCAGTTGATAAAATTCATAAAAATAAAGGCTACGGTGCATTTATGTTAGTTGACGCATTAAAACGCTCATTTCGGATCTCAGAAAAAAGCATTGGTGCAATGGCAATTATAGCTGATCCCACCTTAGATGATGTTGCACTCTCGTTTTATGAAAAATACGGATTCCTAAAGTTGGTGGATAGTGGAAAGATGTTTCTCCCTATGAAAGTTATTAAGGAAATCATTTGATTAAAGATTAATTAAAATTAAAACCAATCATAAAAAATGGAAATTCCAATAGCTCTTTTACAGGATTGGCAATATGAAAACCGTCCCTGTTTCTGAAATTTATGGCATTGGAATGATAACTGATCAGGTCTTTAAAGATCAATCCGGCGTATAATTTCTTTGAGAAATAAAATCTGGCGCCAATGTCTGTGTAGAATTTGAAATAATCCTCATCAACAGCCTGATTACT